>DATEGL010000287.1:0-19445 GCA_035280145.1 Candidatus Dormiibacterota bacterium
GTCTGGGTGTCAATCGACAATAGGGCCTACTCGACCGCCGATAGAATTACGCGCCGTGCCGAGGTAGCTCAGCTTGGTAGAGCACTGGACTGAAAATCCGGGTGTCGCCAGTTCAAATCTGGCCCTCGGCACCAGCACCCGCTAGTCTCGCCTCCGATGACGGGGCATCGGCCGTTTCGGTTCAGTGTTCAGGAGCATCGCGCGCGGGACGCCAAACACTGGCGCGAGAAAGCCCAGGCAGTCGAGTCGATGGGCTACACAACGCTGTATCTGCCCGACCATTTCAACGACCAGCTCGGTGTGATCGCCGCGCTCATGGCGGCCGCGGATGCCACGACGAAGCTCCGCATCGGCTCCCTCGTCTTCGACAACGACTACCGGCATCCGGTCGTGCTGGCCAAGGAAGCAGCCACCCTCGACCTGCTTTCAGAGGGCCGGCTCGACCTGGGTGTGGGCGCGGGGTGGCTGGCGTCCGACTACGAGTCGGCCGGTATCGCCTATGACTCGACAGGCACGCGCATCGAGCGCCTCGAGGAAGCCCTGACCATCCTCAAGAAATGCTTCACCGGCCAGGCGTTCTCGTTTGAAGGCAAGCACTACACCATCAAGGACTTCGAAGGATCGCCGCTTCCCGTGCAGAAGCCGCATCCCCGTTTCGTGCTGGGTGGCGGAGGCCGCAGGATGCTTCGCCTCGCCGCCCGCGAAGGTGACATCGTCCACGTCAACTACAACCTCAACGAAGGCCGCGTCAACCCCAAGCTCGTCCAGACCGGCATGGCAGCGGCGACCGACGAGAAGCTGGCCTGGATCAAAGAGGCGGCGGGTGAGAGGATGGAGCAGATCGAGCTTGGATTCACCGTGTTCTTCGTCAATGTCACCGACGATCGGGATTCGCTCGCCGAAGCCATGGCGCCCTCGATGGGCTTCGCGGCGCGCGACGTCCTCGAAATGCCGCACGTCCTGATCGGGACGATCGACCAGCTCGAGGAGGATTTGAAGCTTCGGCGCGACCGCTACGGCTTCTCCGACGTGATCGTGCCGGGCGAGGCGGCGGAGCAGCTCTCCCTGCTCGTGGAGCGACTCGCCGGCAAATAGAGGCCTGAGTTAGATTGGTGGCCGTGGCCACCACGCAGCACGTCCAGTTGAAGGGACCCGTGACTGGCCGCGCCGCTGAAGTGCTCACACCGGATGCGCTGCAGTTCGTCGCGAAGCTGCAGCGCGAGTTCGGCGGCCGGCGTCAAGAGCTCCTGCGTCTGCGTGACGAGCGACAGCGGCGGCTCGACGGCGGCGAGATGCCCCAGTTCCTGGTCACCACGAGCTCGGTTCGCGATGGCGACTGGACTGTCGCCACGGCACCCAAAGACCTGAAGGACCGCCGCGTCGAGATCACCGGTCCGACGGATCGCAAGATGCTCATCAACGCCCTGAATAGCGGCGCGCGAGTGTTCATGGCGGATTTCGAAGACGCCAATTCGCCCACCTGGTCGAACCTCGTCGAGGGCCAGGTCAACCTCATCGACGCCATCGAGCGCCGCATCGACTTCACGAGCCCCGAGGGCAAGGAATATCGCCTCAACGACAAAGTGGCGACCTTGCTTGTCCGGCCGCGCGGTTGGCACCTCGACGAGAGGCACGTCGAGGTCGACGGCCACCCGATGTCAGGCAGCCTGTTCGATTTCGGGCTCTACTTCTTCCACAACGCCCGCCGCCTGCAGGACAAAGGGAGCGGGCCCTACTTCTATCTCGCGAAGCTCGAGAGCCATCTCGAAGCGCGCCTCTGGAACGACGTTTTCAACCTCGCCCAGGATGAGCTCGGCGTTCCGCGCGGCACTATCCGCGCAACCGTGCTCATCGAAACCATCCTCGCGGCGTTCGAGATGGACGAGATCCTCTACGAGCTGCGCGACCATTCAAGTGGCTTGAACGCCGGGCGCTGGGACTACATCTTCAGCATCATCAAGAAGTTTCGGAACCGGCCTGAGTTCGTCTTGCCGGACCGCGCGCAGGTGACGATGACGGTGCCGTTCATGCGCGCTTACACCCAGCTGCTCGTCAAGACATGTCACCGCCGCGGCGCGCACGCCATGGGAGGCATGGCCGCGTTCATACCGTCGCGTCGCGACGCGGACGTCAATCGCACCGCGCTGGCGAAGGTGAAAGAAGACAAGGACCGCGAAGCTGGTGATGGTTTCGATGGAACGTGGGTCGCGCATCCGGACCTGGTGCCAACCGCGACCGAGGCGTTCGATAAAGTCCTAGGGGACCGGCCGAACCAGATCGAGCGGCAGCGTCCAGAGGTCGACGTCAAAGCATCTCAGCTCACCGACGTGAAGATTCCGGGTAGCACGATCACCGAGAACGGTCTCCGGCTGAACGTAAGCGTCGGAATTCAGTACCTCGAGTCTTGGCTGCGCGGCACCGGAGCGGCTGCCGTCAACAACTTGATGGAGGACGTGGCCACAGCGGAGATTTCGCGGTCGCAGGTCTGGCAGTGGGTGAGGCACTCGGCGCGCCTCCACGAAGGGACGTCCGTCGACGTGGACCTGGTGCGGGAGATCGTCGACGACGAGATGAGCCGGTTGCATGGAGGACGCTTCACCGACGCGCGAAAGATCTTCGAAGACGTGGCCCTATCTAGAGAGTTTCAGCCCTTCCTGACGCTCGTTGCGCTGCCGGAGATCGACTAGCTACTGCTTCGCCGGCGGCGCGGGAGGTTTGCCGGGTAGGCGCCGCCACTGACGCGGACCCACGCCGTTGTTCGGGTTGCCGGGCACGAACGCGACGGCCGATGGCTTGACCATGCAGCTGTCCTTGCGGACCACGCTCCGCTCGCCGCCCTCGTGCGGCTCGATGACCACCGTGCGCTCGAGCACCGCGCGCACCCGAACCTGCTTTCCATTCACGATGGCGTTGAAACCACCGCTGACCTCGTGGTTGGGAGGGGGAACGATGGTGGCCAGCGAGACAAGTTCGGCGGTTTTGCTCATGTGGTGGCTTCCCTCGGGCTAGGCGGCGTTTGTACCGCCGCGGAAATCGGCAAGTGCCGAGCTTTCGGCAGCAGCGAAGTTTACCAGACCAAGTTCGACCGACTTACGAAGCGTAAGTCCGCTTACGCCGCCGAGCTCTGCTGCTCCTGCAGGCGCAGCTGACGCGCAGCCTCCCGGCCGCGCCGCGCCGCTTCCTTGCTCGCCAGGTGGCGGACCCGCAGGTCGGCGGGGTTCACGAACAGGCGCCGGCGGTTCATCAGGACCTTGGGCTCACCGGGTGCCGGCTCGATCACGGCCGTGCGCTCGAGGACCGCAGTCACCCAGACCCGGCGGCCGTCGTCGACCTCGGCCTCGAAGTCGGGAAGAATCTCGTCGTCCTCGTCCATCGAGACGCTGTCCAGGCGCACAAGCTCGCCGTGGAGCTTCTCAGTGTTCTTGCGGTTGGTGGCCATTCTCATTCGTCGTTTACCCGTTCCGGAGCGAGACCAAACGCCAGGAAGGCGCTGTTTCCCACTCACTCAGGAACCTACGTAATAGATACCGGATTGGTAACGCGCCCTATTCCGCGAGGCCCGATACAGGTGTTTCCCGCACATCCGGCACCCAATCAAGGTCTACCCCAAACGTGTCCGCGAAGTTCCGGGCATAAGCCTCGGCGGCCTGACCTGTGGCGACCCGGCGGCCTGTGACAGATTCGACAGACGTCGGCCTCAACTCAGCGTGGCCGCACGGCACGATGCCGTCGAAGTAGGTCAGGTCGGTCGTCATGTTCAAGGCAAAGCCGTGGCTGACGACGGAGCGATTGAGCTTGATTCCGATCGCGGCCAGCTTCTCGCCGTTTCGCCACACGCCGGTCAGTCCTGGCTCGCCTGGCTGCGCAGTGACTCCGAGCCCGGCCAGGTAGTCGATGAGAGACCGCTCCAGGCGCACGAGGTACTCGGGAATGCTCAGTCCGAGATGGGTAAGGTCCATCACCGGGTACCCCACCAGCTGGCCAGGGCCGTGATACGTCGCCTCGCCTCCGCGATCGGACCAGACAACCTCGACGGCTCGCCGCTCTCGCTCCGCCTCATCCCACAGCAGATGGTCGCCCGACGCAGCTTTGCCCATCGTGAAGACGTGCGGGTGCTCCAGGAGAAGTAGCGTGTCCTGTCCGACCCCGCCGCGGATCTCCCTGACCAGCTCGGCCTGGAGGTCCCAGGCTTCGCGGTAGGGGACGCTACCCAGCCAGGAGGCTCTTAGGCGCGGCAGGGATCTGCTCATCGGCGTGGTAGGAGGACCTCACGAGCGGGCCGGCTTCGACGTGGCCAAAGCCCATTGCCAGCGCCCGTTCCTTGAGGCGCTGGAACTCTTCGGGACGGTAATAGCGGACGACCTCGGCGTGCTTCTTAGACGGGCGGAGATACTGGCCAACCGTAAGGACATCGATGTTGTGCGCGCGCATGTTTCGGAAGACTTCAAGAAGCTCTTCCTCCGTCTCGCCCAGCCCGACCATCAGGCCGGACTTGGTGACCATCTCGGGCGCCAGCGCCTTGACGTGTCGCAAAAGGGCCAGGCTGTTGGCGTAGACGGCCTTGGGCCGGATTCGCGCATACAGCCGCGGCACCGTCTCCGTGTTGTGGTTGAAGATGTCGGGCCTGGCATCGACCACGGTGCGGACCGAGTTGAAGTCGCCCTGGAAGTCGGGAGTCAGCACCTCGATCGTGGTGCCGGGGCTCCGCCGGCGGATCGCGCGAATCGTCCGGGCGAAGATGCCGGCGCCACCATCCTTGAGGTCGTCGCGATCGACCGAGGTGATAACGACATGCTTCAGGCCGAGCTCGGCGACGGACTCGGCGACTCGCAGTGGCTCGCCAAGGTCGAGTTCCGTGGGCCGGCCCGACGTGACCGCGCAGAAGCGGCAGGCGCGTGTGCAAACGTCGCCCAGGATCATGAAGGTGGCCGTGCGCCGGTTCCAGCAGTCAAAGATGTTGGGGCAGCGCGCCTCCTCACATACGGTGTGCAGGCGGCGGCCCTGGACAATCTCCTTGAGATTCTTGAAGTTGTCGCCCTCTGTTACCCGGACGCGGATCCAGTCCGGTATCGGCGTGGGTCGCAGGGGCGCCGCGGTGCTCACAATCGGATGCTACCGGGAGTCCACTCGTCCAGTCGCTTCTTAACAGCGTTCAGAAACTGGCCGGCCATCATGCCGTCGATGATTCGGTGGTCGAAGCTCAGGCACATGTTCATCATGTGGCGCATCGCGATCGCATCGTCGATGACGACCGGGCGCTTGATGATGGATTCGGTCGTCAGGATCGCGGCCTGCGGCTGGTTGATGATGGGCTGACTCGCGATCGAGCCAGTGGCGCCGGTGTTGTTGAGGGTGAAAGTGCCGGCCTGCACATCCTCTGGCTTCAACTGCTTGTTGCGCGCGCGCTCGATTAGGTCGTTCATCACCCGTACGAGATCGGTGAAGCCGAGCCTGTCGGCGTCCTTCACAACTGGGACGATGAGGCCGTCGGGGATCGCAACCGCGACGCCCAGGTTGACGTAATGCTTCAGGATCACGCCTTGGTCGGACCAGGTCGAGTTGAGCCACGGGAACTTCTTCAGCTCCTCGCACACGATCTGGGCGACGAACGGCAGGTAGGTCAGCGCGACGCCATGGCGTGACTTGAAAGTGTCCTTCTCGGCCTCGCGATAACGCACGAGATTGGTGACGTCGACCTCTTGCATCGTCCACGCGTGCGGAGAGGTGGCGAGGCTGCGCACCATGTGCTCGGCGATCGATTTGCGCATCACGCTGAGCTTCACGAGCTCCTCGCGAGCCCCGTCGACGCGCAACGGCGTCGTCGGGGCAGGGGCAGGTGCCGGAGACCTTGGAGGTGCCTGGGGAGCGGGGGAAGGCTGCGCTGTGCCGACAGCCGCCAGCACGTCGTCACGCGTCACGCGCCCGCCCAATCCGGAACCTAGGAGCGACGTCGGATCGATGCCGTGCTCGGCCGCCAGCTTGCGGACGGCCGGCGACAGCCGGGCATGCTCGCCGCCGTTTGCAACCTGTGCCGGCGGACCCACGACCGCGGCGGCGGGGGCCGGGGTGGCGGGGGCCGTGACCGGCGCCTCCTTCTCCTTCGTCGGGGCGCCGGCGGACGCAGCCGTTTCGATCTGAGCGATCACCGCGCCGACCTTCACTGTCTCGCCCTCGGTGACGGCGATCTTGAGAAGCTTGCCCTCGAAGGGCGAGGGGATCTCGGCGTTGACCTTGTCTGTCACGACCTCAACGAGCGGCTCGTCACGCTTGACGAAGTCGCCCTCACGCTTGAGCCATTTGTCGACAGTGCCTTCGGTGACGGATTCGCCCAGCTGGGGCATCTTGATCGTCGAAACGGCCATGCACTCTCCTCGCTAACTCGGCGGTTGAGTCCGAGTGTAGCTAACGGGCCGGCCGACCTATCGCGAACGGGCTACGTCAGGTCACAGTGAAGCTGAGGAGTGCCCAGGAATCGTATGCGTTGGCCGAGCCTGTCTGGACGACGTACACCACCCATGCATACGTGCCGGGACTCAGGCCGGTCGTGTTCCAGTTGAATGTCGCAGTGCTGCTGAAGGTGTGGGACACCCAGGGCCCGCCCGGTGGGTAGGTCCAGAACTGGTACTGAACCGCGCTTCCAGGCGCATGCCCGGTGAACACGACCGAGGTGCCGTTTGGCTGAGGCGACACCGGCGCGGCGACTAGCGTCGCCGAGGAGCTGCCGGTCACGCTGTAGGCGTACAGCGCATCAGTGTCGTAAGCGGCCGTCGAGCCTGCCTGGAGGACATGCACGACAATGCTGTAGGTGCCGGGCTTGAGCCCGGATGTGGACCAGCTGTAGGTCGGGTCGGAGCTGTAGTCCCGAAGCATCTGCCAGGTTCCACCTGCGCCGGGGTAGATCCAGTAGCGGAACTGCGGCGTGGTGCAGCCTGGAGCGGCGGCGGTGAACTTAACAGTGAGCCCAACCGGCTGCGGTGAAGCCTGATCGGGCGTGACGGCGCTTAACCCACATTCGCCCTTGGGCAGAGTGCTCAACGCCCACGTCTCGTACGTCACGGGCGAGCCCTGCTGCTTGACCCAGACGTCGATGGAGTAGGTCGCCGGCGCGAGCGTTGTCGTGTCAAGGCTCCATGTGTTCGTCGCGCTGTAGGGCTGCTCCAGCACCCAGCTTGTTGTGGGCGACCACATCCAGAACTGGAACAGAGGAGTTCCACACGCTGAGCCATGGGCGGTGGCGGTGAACATGACCATGCCCGTGGCGGTCGCGGGGTTCGGGGTCAATGTTGCTGAGTCGCAGCCTCCGATTGACCATGCCTCGAGCCCGAACGTCTCGTAATTGTTTGGCCCGAGGCTCGAGCCGGCCTGCTCGACCCAGACGTCGACGCTGATGGTGGTGCCGGGGGGCGTACCCGTGGTGTCGAACATCCAGGTGTTGGCGCTGCTGTACGCCTGCTGCATCACCCAGCCTGTGGAAGGCTGCCAGGTCCAGAACTGGAACTGCGGGTTGGTACAGCCCGGCCCAGCCGCCGCGGCGATGAAAGTGACCGGCCCCCCCGACTGAGGCGACACCTTGTTGGATGTCAGGGTTGCATTCGTGCAACGACCGGCGATGTAGGTGAAGTTGTCGGCGGCGCTCGTGACGCTGGTTCCGCCCGCAGCCGTCACGGTGACGTCCACGGTGCCTGAGCCGGCGGGGCTGGTCGCTGTGATCGATGAACCGCTGTTGACAATGACGCCGGTGGCCGCGGCCGAACCGAACTGGACCGAGGTCACAGAAATGAAGTTGGTGCCCGTGATCGTCACCGATGTCCCGCCCGCTGCAGGTCCGCTATTTGGCACGACCGAAGCGACTGTGGGCGCCGGAGTAGGTCCATATGAGTAGACATCGGCAGAGCTGGTGGCGCTGGTCCCCGCCGGGTTCGATACCGTGACGTCGACCGAGCCGGCCCCGGTTGGACTAAACACCTCAATCAGGTGGGACGAAAAAGCCGCAAACTTGGTGGCGGAGGTGGTGCCGAACGCGACGGCGCTCACGCCAATGAATCCCGTTCCCGTGATCCACACAGCGGTGCCGGCGGGACCTCCGCTCGGCCCGATTGCAGCCACCACTGGCGTGGGCGACGTCGTGAACGTGTATTGGTCTGCGGCACTCGTTGCGCTGGTACCGCCGGCTGTGACGGCCGTGACGTCAACAAGGCCGGTTGCATGCACCGGGCTGGGAGCTTGGATCAGGGTGTCGCTCAACACCGCGAACTGAGACGGAGTCGTTCCAAAGTTGAGCGCAGTCGCGTTGGTGAATCCAGTGCCCGTCATGAACACCGCTGTTCCAACAGGTCCGCTGCCTGGAGCAACCGCGGTGACGGTTGGCGTCGCCGTCGCGCCGTAGGTGTACTGATCAGCTCCACCGGTTGCACTCGTCCCACCTGGAGTGGTCACAGTCACATCCACGGTGCTCGGATTCGTGCCGGGTGGGCTCGTGGCCTGGATCACCGTGTCGTTGACTTCGCAGAAGTAGTAGTTGCAGAACAGCGGTCCATAGATGGCCTGCGCAATCGAGAATTGACTGAAAGCTGTCGCGGGGGTGGCGCCGAAGTGAACAGCCGTAGGGTCGCTGAAATTGCTCCCACTGACGTAGACGACTGTTCCACCTCCTGACGGCCCCGTGGACGGACTGACTGCGGAGACGCTGGGGAGCGCTGTTACTGCGTACGTGTATTTGTCCGCTGAGCCGGTGGCGCTGGTTCCGCCAGGGGCGGTCACGGTCACGTCGACCGTGGCGGGATTCGTGCCTTGCGGCGGACTGTGGGCTTCGATCAGGTTGTCGGCGACTGTCCTGAAACCACATTGCTGAGGGCCGCTTGCCTGCGCCAGCTGCTCCGCCAGACGGCTCTGCCGCTGGTTGGGAGTGACAGGCCACCTGGCTGGGTTCCGAAGCGCTGGCCGCGAGAACGTGACCGTTGGAGCTGCGGTCGATGAACCGACACTGGTCCTGGTGCTGCCGGCTGTCGTCCCGCGGAGCGGGACCTGGGTCAATACCGGACCCGCCTCGGACCCAACGTGTATGGACGCAGCGGTGAACGGGCCACCGCGGAGAGGGACGGCGCAGCTAGTGAGCGAGGTAGTCCCGAACTGGACCTGGCTTGCGGTACTGCCGGACAAGTTGGCGGCGACGAACCCGCTTCCGGTGATAAAGACGTCGGACCCTCCTCCGCTCGGCCCGGAGTTGGGGCTCACGGCGCTTACCGTCGGTGCTGGCGTGCTGGTCCACGTGAATCGATCCGCGCTGGTTGTCGCACTCGTCCCCGCGGGGGTCGTGACGTGGATGTCGACCGCCGTACCGCTCGAACCGGCCGGGCTGAAGACCTGGACCAGGTTGTCGTCGACCGAGAAGAAGCCTGGCCCAAACAACGCTGGGGGAACTGATGTCGTGCCGAAGGTGACGTTGGTGGCGTTGGCGAGGCCGGTGCCGGTTATCGACACGAGCGTTCCGCCGCTCGATGGTCCTGTCGCCGGGGCGACGGCTGTGATGGTGGGCACACCAGCTGCTGTGTACGTGAACTTGTCGTTGACCGTGATCGCACTCGTCCCTTCAGGGCTCGTCACCGTGACATCGACCGCGCCAGTCGGTCCAGCGGGCGCATACACCGCGACGACGTTGTCGGTTCTGACCGGACCATACGCGAAGGTGCAACCACTGGGTCCGAAGGAGACCGTGTTCACATCGGAGAGTCCCGTTCCGGTCAGGTAAACCAGGGTCTGAGCCTTTCCGGAGTTCGGGTTGACCACGCTGATCGATGGCGCGGGCGCTGCGAAATACGCAAAGTGGTCGGAGGCGCCGGCCGAGCTGGTCCCGCCCGGTGTCGTAACCGTTACGTCCACCGTCCCGAGCGCGCCTGCAGGAGAGGTCACGAATATCGTGTCATCAGTCGCCACACCAAGCTGTGCTGCCAGGTTGGCGCCGAAATGCACTGCCGTCGCGCCCGCCAAACCTGCTCCGAAGATCAGAACTGTATTGCCGCCGTTGAGCCCGCCGCGGTTCGGAGAAATCGCATCGAGTCTTGGCGTCGGCGGTGTGAACCACGTGAATTTGTCAGCAGTGCTCGTGGCGCTGGTGCCACCCGGCGTTGTGACAGTCACGTCCACGATCGTCGAAGCCGTGCCGGCGGGGCTGATTGCAAAGAGGTTGCTGTCGGTGGGAGCGTAGAAAGAGGTGGCCGGCGTCGATCCGAAGTTGACGGAAGTTGCCCCGGCCAGGTTGCTGCCGTGAATGCTCACGGCGGTCCCTCCCAGGGATGTACCGCTGGCCGGGTCGATGCCATTGACAACGGGCGCTCCTGGCGTGAGGTAGTTGAATGAGTCAGCGCCGCTCGTTGCGCTCGTCCCTGCAGAGTTTGTGACGGTGATGTGGACTGTGGTAGCCGCCGGTCCAGGGGGGCTTGTGACTGAGATTTGCGTGTCGGATTGCGCGAAAGGTGGAACGTTGGTGTTGACTCCGCCGAAGCGGACCGAGGTGGTGCCGCCGAAGCCTGAGCCGTAGACGGTGACCTGTGTGTCACCCGAGGCGGAGCCCTGGCTGGGATCGACTCCGTAGACGACTGGCTGCACTGGAGCAGTGAACGTGAACTTGTCGGCGTTGCTGGTCGAGCTCGAGGTCGAACCGACGGTCACGGTCACATCAACCGTGCCGGCGGGCGCCGGAGCGGCGTAAAAGGCGACCAATTGAGTGTCGCCGTTAGGGAAAAAGCCTTGCGCTGCGGTAGATCCAAATTTCACCGCCGTGGCTCCGGTGAAGCCCAGGCCGTAGATGACGACCTGGGTGGTGACGGCCCCTGGTCCGTGGTTAGGGGCGATTCCGTCGACCCGAGGTCCAGTAGGCGCCGGTCCGCCATAGGTGAACTGATCGGCCGATGATGTCGCGCTGGTGAGGCCGAAGTTGGTGACAGTTATGTCGACGACGGACGGGCTGCCACCTTGAGCCGGACTCACCGCGCTCATGAGGTTGTCGGATATGACGTTTGGAAAAGCCCCGGTACTCCCGAAGCTGACAGCCGAACTTCCGAGGAAGCCGCTGCCCCTGATGTAGACAGTGGTGCCGCCCGCGGCTGGTCCGGTGGCCGGGCTGATACCAGTTACCACAGGCGTGGTCGCCGCACTGAATGTGTACTGATCGTTGGTTGAGGTCGCACTGGTGCCTGACGGCGTGGTGACGGTGATGTGAACGGTCGTGGATGGCGTACCAGTTGGGCTCACAAATGAGATGAGGTCGTTTGTGACGAGGCTGGGGAACACGGGCGTGGCGCCTAAAGCGACGTTGGTCGCGCCGGCGAAATTGCTGCCCCGGATATAGACGGTGGTTCCACCCCCAGGCGGACCGGAGCTAGGGCTGACTCCGGTGACCACGGGTGCCGGCGGGGTGACAGGCGTCGTGTACATGAACTTCGCGTTGGGACCTGGTGCGCTGGTGCCGCCGGCTGTCGTCACCAGCACGTCCACAGTGGCGCCAGCAGTCCCCGCAGGGCTGACCGCTGTGAGCAGGCCGGCAGAGAAGCTGAAGAACGGGGCGGCGACGCCTCCGAAGGTGACGGAGGTCGGACCACCGACATTGGTCCCGCCTATGTAAACGGTCGTGCCTCCGCCCGATGGCCCGCTCGAAGGGCCGACTGAGTTGACCACGGGTGTGGCTGCGGCGGTGTACGTGTACTGGTCGGCCACGGTCGTTGTGCTCGTGCCGCCCGGCGTCGTTACTTTGACGTCCACGGTGCCGGCAGCGTTCGATGAAGGCGCGGAATTGACCCTGATGAGCGTGTCGCTGTAGGGCTGGTAGTTGAACCCGACATTGGTGCCGAAGACCACCGACGAGGCGCCGGACAGAGCCGCACCGGTGATCCACACCGTTCCGCCACCTGATTGCGGCCCGCTCGAAGGGCTGACCGCGGTCACGGTGGGCAGCACCGGTGTGAAAAAGGAGAACTGGTCGGCGACGCTTGTAGTGCTCGTGCCGAACGAATTGGTAACTGTGACGTCGACCGTCGTGCCCGAAGTGCCGGCCGGACTGGTTACGTCGAGGACGGTGTCGGTGAAAGCGATGACGCTGGTCCCCGCCGTGGTACCGAACTTGACCGCGGTCGCACCCGTCAGGCCTTCACCAAATACCTCAACTCGCGTTCCACCGGTTGAAAACCCGCGATTGGGACTCACCGCGTGGACGATCGGTACGCCAATGGGCAGATAGATGAACTGGTCGGGAATGCCCGGCGCGCTGGTCCCCGCAGGATTCGTGACGGTGATGTCGACTGTACCGGCTGATCCCGCTGGGCTTACGACCGAGAGGAACTGGCCGGAAGCTTGAACCTGGGTCCCGGCGTTGGCACCGAATTTCACAGTTGACCCTGTGACGAACCCGTCGCCGTAAACGCTCACCAACGTATGGCCAGCCGCGGAGCCGATGTGTGGACTTATGCCGTACACCACAGGTGCGGTCAGCGCGACGTAGTTGAATTGATCCGCTACCGTCGGTGGGCTGGTACCTGCCGGGGTCGTGACTGTGATGTCCACAGTACCCAGGGCTCCCGCCGGACTGGTGACAACAAGATGGCTGTCATCAAACACATTCAAACCGGCTCCTGCGTTGGAGCCAAAGGACACGGTCGTCGCTCCGCTGAATCCCGAACCAAACAGGATGATGGAGGTTCCGCCGATTGTGGGTCCGCGATTCGTTGCCACGCCGCTGACAATCGGCGCGCTCGGCGCAACGTAGGAGAAACGGTCAGCGCTACCGGTGGCGCTGGTGCCTGCGACGTTTGTCACCGTGACATCGACGGTCGTTGCCGCTGTTCCAGGAGGGGCGAGCGTGGAAATTGCGGTATCGCTGTTGATCGCGAAATTGTTTGCGGCCAGGACAGTCGAGCCAAAATGCACGGCGGTTGCCTGCGTGAAGCCCGTGCCTGCAATTACCGTCTGAACGTTGCCCGCGGCAGTCGCATGGTTGGGCGAGACAGCCTGTACGGTCGGCGCGCCCGGAGCCGCATATGTGAACCTGTCCGCAACCGTCGGGGCGCTGGTGCCCCCTGGAGTCACCACGGTGATGTCAACAGTCCCCACAGTTCCCGACGGACTGATGGCAGTCAGGACCTGGTCCGGCCCGCCGAAGTTCCCACCGGGTGTTGTTCCAAAGAGGACTCTGGACGCGTTGGAAAGCCCGCTCCCGTAGATCGTTACGCGGGTTCCACCCGACGTGGGTCCTGAGCTCGGACTGATCCCGTAAATGACAGGAATGGTCTGATTCGCATATGTGAACTTGTCGGCGGGAGTGATCGCGCTCGAGCCTCCGGGGCCGGTGACGACGACATCAACAGTGCCCACGGCTTGCGGCGGGGAAGAAACAGTGATACGCGTGTCACTGTTGACAAAAAAGCCAAAACACCCCGTCGTAGTCGAGGACAGGGACCCAAACTTGACCGAGGTCGCACCGGTGAACCCCGAGCCGAAGATAGCCACGAATGTCCCGCCCTGCGGTGGCCCGGAGTTCGGGTTGATCGCATAGATGACAGGTCCAGACGATGCCGCGCGGGCTCTGAGCGGGGACTGGTGAAGGACTGCCAGCCCGGCCAGCAACGCGGCGGCAATTATCAGAGCGGCGAATCGCATCGAGCGCGTCCGCCCCGGGCTAAGGCTTAACGCCAGGGTTTCGCGCACGCGGTCCCTCCCCTTCCTTCCCCAGGACCACACCCACCGGGGACCACTGACGAAAGCGCGCTCAGTCTAAGCAGCCTTACTCAGTTGTCAATTGTGTTTTTTGTACTACTAAAGACAAACCGACATGGGTCACTTAAGGGCGTCTGAAAAGGATTGGTGGCGCGCCGTCATGTTGGCGGCGCGCCTCAGCTCCCTACTTGGCCGAGTAGAAGACCCCGTTGCGCTCGCTACCGACGACCGTGCCCCAAGGTTCCGAGTTAAAGGGAATGCATGAAACCCGGGAATTCTCCGGAGGCGAGCCTCGAATGAAGCGTTTACCGTCGCAGTCAATTCAGCGACGACTTAGTGGCAGTTCAACCAGCACTCGCTGGGACTAAGCTGCGCACCGGAGGGAAGGCGTCATGCCAGAAGGTTCAACGGATCCTGGGTCCGAGTCGGACGGTCAAACAACGATTGAGGCTCCGGTTGTGGAAACGATCGAGACGCCGCCGAGCCTGTCCGCTGACGCACTGCTGACGGAAACAGCGGAGCCGGTGCCGGCCGCGGCGGGTGTCGCGCCAGGGGCCCAACGGAAGGCAGGGAGGCGCTGGCTAGCCGTTGGGCTGATCGTGATCTTCGTGCTCGCAGCCGCCGGCGGCGGCGGAGCGTACTTCGCGAACGCCGGCCTGTCCCAGACCTACAGCCCGCAGCAGGCGCTGCGGAGCTACTTCGCAGCCCAGGCGCGCGGCGATGTCAGCGCGATGTGGTCTAGCGCCACCTACTTGCGCGGTGATGGGGCTTATGACCAGTTCTTCACCAAAGAAGGGCTCGCCGCGATGATGTCGATGTCGGAAAACAAAGACATAGCCGGCGTGAAGATCAACTCGACCCGAGTTGTCGACTCAAACACAGTTGTGGTTGACGCATCGATGACGTGGGCCGGAGCGAGCCGCACCTACGACTACACCATGCGCCGGAACACGTCGGACACCCACTACTTCTTCTACAACTCCTGGAAGATCGACATCCCGTACATCACCATCACCCTGAATCTGCCGAACCAGCCTGGGGACATCTTGATCGACGGTCTGCCCATGCCTCCGACATACGCCGGCCAGCCAGTTCAGTCAATCGCCGGTTATCACACCGTCCACATGAGTCCGACACCGTTCTACGACGCGTCAGCCAAGACTGCCAACGCCGTCGACATCTCTCCCAATGTCAAGTTCGACGGCAAGATCAACGCCGCGGCCACGGCCGCAGCGGTGTCGGCGATCAAAGCCGGCGAATATACATGGTGCGACGCATCGCGTTACAACACCTGTCCCGGTCACTCGTACAGCTCGGCCGGCGCCGCCTACACAAACTATTTTCTGACCGGGATCCCCGGGTACTCCGAGATTCAGTACAACAGCTATGTATTCGACTTCTCGGGCGACCTGACGTCCGGAATGGTGCTAACGGTGCCCAAGGAGAAGGGTCTGATGTACGCAACGGGCACCTGCAAGGAGAACTTGACGGTCGATGGCAGCCGGACGTACTTCTTCACCGGTACTTGGAGCGCCAATCTGACCTGGACCAACGGCGCATTCAAGGCGAGCTTCTACGCGGACTGCGTGAAGGACAAGGCGTAACAGTGGCCGACGCACTCGAACTGCCCAGTTCCGCCGTTCCCGACAGCATGCGTCTCAACCCGATCAGCGCGCCCGAGTGTCCCAACGGGATGCCACCTGGCGGCTAGGGGCGAAAAGAGCAAGCCCTAGCCCAACGTGACTAAGGGCTAGAGGAAATCCATAACCTGTCCGACCGCGACCCCGATGACGCTGTCAGGGAGCACGGCGCCGAGGCGCAGCCGTGCACCAGGACGGCGCCTTGGGTGCCGCTGCCCGGTTGTTGCACCACCTCGAGCCCGGCACTTCCGTCCAGCCGGACGGGATCGCCAAAGCCGCTCGCCCGAGCCACGTCGATGCAAACAGGCTGCGTTTGCGATTCCTGCACACCTGTCAGTGGTACCAGCTTGAAGGTGCGGATCATAAGGTCGACCCGGCCGGCGTTCTCTTCACTGAAGTAAAGGTTGTCGGCGCCGTCGACGACGATTCCCTGAGGCGCGGCCAGCTGGCTCGCCAGATCGTTCGCGCGACCGTCCTGGAGCTGCGCCAGGCGGCCGCCGGACGCAGACGGCGTGACCACGAAGACGAAGCCCATCGAGTCCTGGGCGATGTCATCGACGTTTGGCAGTCCGCGAACGAGCACGCTCCGGCTGCCATCGAGGCCGATCCGGTAGGCCGCGTTCCCGTACTCGTCTGCAACCAACAGCGAGCCGTCGGCGGTCGCCCAGACGCCTGTCGGGCGCACAAACCCGGCGATCTGGCGGGTGATGCGCCCGCTGGCGGGATCGACCCAATCGATTACGCCCCTCGGGCTGTCGGGGACTACCAGCTGGCCACCCTGGGCACCGATTCCGTCAACTCCGTCCTGGCCGGGCACCGGGCTCAGGCGAATCACAGTACGCAGCTGATTGCCTTCGATCTCGTCGACCACGTCCTCGGCTTGCCCGGCGGCATAAAGCTTGCCGTTGATAGAGGTCATCCCTTCCACTGAGGAAATGTGGACGGGAAGCGTTGTGGTGGCGCCGCCGGGAGTCAGTACCTGGATCGTGCCGGCTCCGAGCTGCCCGATGAGCAACCGGCCGTCGCTGAAGAGGAGGTCGTCGGGCTCGTCAAGCCCAGAGGCAACCGTCCAGATCTTTCCCGTCGCGATGACGCCAAGCGGGCGAGACGGGTGGGTCGTGGCGGAGACGCAGGGTCCGAGCAACGCAGGCGCAGGGGACGCTTGCCGCGCCGTGGCGGGACCGCATGCGCTGCACGCGGCCACAAGCGCGGCCGAGCCAGCAGCAACCAAGATGGCCGCTCGTCTCACTTTCCTTCGAGCGTAGGCCGCCGACGTGCTGTCGCACCAGTCTGTTACTCAATCCAACGGAAGGAAATGTCGAGGATCCGTGCCCGGTCCGATAAGTGATCAGCACCTAAATGCGGTCCGAATCTTTACACCGAACCCTGACCTATACTCCGCGCCAAAGTGACCCCTCAGCAGTTCGCCGCCACCTATGGTCCGACAGCGGACGCCGTCGCGGCCGGAACCGGGTTGGATCGACGCAGCCTCTTGATCCAATGGGCTGACGAAACGGGCTGGGCGACGAGTTGGGCTGGCGCACCCAACAACCTCGGCAACATCGAGATCAATGGACAGGTGGTCGCATATCCCTCGTTGGCGGCATTCGCACAGGCTGCTATCGCCACCTTCCACAACGGCCTCTACCCAGGAGTCTTGAGTAGCACATCGTGGCCCATCGAAGGTCAACTCGTCGCTCTAGGGCAGTCGCCTTGGGACGCCGGCCACTACGACAGCGGAGCTGGACCAGGCTCCGCACTATTTCCATTTGCGGAGGAGCTGCTAGGCATGAGCATTGGATTCACTGACCAAGATAGAAGCGACCTTGTGGCCACCAAGACCACGGCGCAAGAGTGCTACGAGTTCCTGTTCACTGGAACTGATGCAATCGCAAATCGCCAGTCGTGGCTGGTAGCCAAGTTGGCTGAACTCGAAGCCAAGATTGCAGCCATTGCGCCTGAGCCGCCCGAACCCAAGAACATCACTCTGACGATTTCAAGCGTTCCCGGTACTGCAACCGGAACGCTCAGTTAGGAGCAGGCAACCCAACTTACTTCTCCCCTGCAGCACGGCAGATCTGGGATACAAACCGAAGCGCGAAGAAAGCCGACTTCTGGTTGGAGGCGACGCCCAGAATCGAACTGGGGATGGAGGTTTTGCAGACCTCTGCCTTGCCACTTGGCTACGTCGCCGCCGGGTCTTCGGACCCGATTCTACCTTCGGACTCCTGATCGCTAGGCTGTCACCCAACCGTGTCGAGTCAGCAGTTCCGGGACGCCATGGCGCGCCTGCCAGCCGGGGTGGTCGTGATCAGCGCCCGGCTGGGAGATGAATTCCGCGGCCTGACCGCCAGCAGCCTGGTCGCGATCTCACTCGAGCCGCCAATGGTGTCTGTGGGGCTCGAGCGCCAATCGCAAACCCGCGCCGCGGTCATCGAAACCAGGGCGTTCAACGTGAGTCTGCTGACCCGCTCGCAGGAGTTCATCGCCGACCGTTTCGCCGGTCGCGCGCCGGCCATCGATCCTCAGTGGCACAGTCTTCCGCATCGTCTCGGCGCGAACGGCATTCCACTGATCGATGGTTGTGCCGCCTGGCTCGAGTGCCGCCTCGTGGGAATCCACGAAGCCGGCGACCACGACCTTTGTCTGGGAGAGGTTACGGCGGCGGCCATCGGCAGCGGCGACCCCCTTGTCCTGTGGGATCGCGCGTTCTGGACGCTGCACTAATTAATAGACGAGATGCTCACCCGCGCCCGCTAATAAGGAAGGTCGTCTTCGTCCATCCCGAAGTGGTGGCCGACCTCGTGCAGGATCGTCTGCCTGATCTCCTCGACGAGCTCTTCCATTGAGTTCGTGGCAACTTCGTGGGACCGCTTGTACAGCGTGATGCGATCTGGGAAGCCTTCGCCCGCATGCAGCGCACCAGCGCCTTCGTAAAGCCCCATCAGCCCTCCCTCTGACCACTCCTCGACTATGAACAGGGTGTTGTCGAGGTAAGGCTGGAACTCCGCGGGAATCGACTCCACCGCCTTCTGCACCAGCTCCTCGAATTCCTTCATGCTCACCCGCATGCATGAATTGAAGCGCGTGATGGTGGTTGGCGCGGGCACGATGGGCTCACAGATCGCCCTCCAGACAGCGCTCAGTGGCCGCTACGACGTCACGCTGGTCGACACCGTCGCATCGCAGCTAGATCGGGCCGCGGCCCAGAACCAGAAGCTCGTCGACCGCTCCGTCGAGAAAGGCCGGCTGAGTCAGGACAGGGCAGAAGCCGCGATCGAAAGGATCGAAACGTCCGGCGACCTGGAAAAGGCGGCATCGGCAGCCGACCTGGTAATCGAAGCGGTGATCGAGGATTACGACGCGAAGAGGGGCGTGTTCGAGGCGCTGGGAAAGTTCGCCAGGAAGGACGCCATTCTTGCCAGCAACTCAAGCACCATCGCCATCAGTCGCCTAGCTGACTTCACGGGCGACCCAGGGCGCTGCTGCAACATGCACTTCTTCCACCCGGTGACGGTCATGCAGCTGTGCGAGATCGTCGGCGGTCCCAAGACTTCGCCAGAGACCCTCGAGTCGGCGATGGCGTTCGTCCGCAGCATCGATCGCACGCCGGTCCTCCTCAAGAAGGAGATCTGGGGCTTCATCGTCAACCGGGTCCTTTTCGCGGCCTCTGAGGAGGCGCTGCGTCTCCTGGAGGGTGGCTACGCAAGCGCCGAGGACATCGACGTCGCCGTCCAGAAAGGGCTCAACTGGCCGATGGGCCCGTTCCACCTCCTCGACTTCAGCGGACTCGACGTCTTTTACGGCGCGATGCAGGACCGGCACAAGCTCGGCGACGGCCCCGAACCATCCGAGGTCCTTCGGAACCTGGTCGAGCAAAGACACCTGGGGCGGAAGACGGGCAAGGGCTTTTTCGACTACGACTGAACCCGGGCGGTGAGGGGCCATCACTAGACGCGTCCGTCGCGCGTCCTGGTTGCGCAGGGGCAAAATTGATCTTGCCCCCGTAGCCCAATGGCAGAGGCAGCCGGCTTAAACCCGGTCCAGCGCGGGTTCGACCCCCGCCGGGGGTACTCACTTAACGAGGCAGCCTAAAATCGA
>DATEGL010000288.1:0-4769 GCA_035280145.1 Candidatus Dormiibacterota bacterium
CCACCGCGCTTCCCCGCGCGGAAGCATGACGGCATCGAATCAATTGAAGGAGAGAATTTCAATGACCACCGTTCGCAACCACCCGATGGCCGCGCTGGGCGTCCTGGTGCTGGCCCTCTTCATGACCCTGCTCGACCTGACGATCGTGAACATCGCCATCCCGTCGATCCTCGACGGACTGCACGCCAGCCTCGACCAGGTGCTTTGGGTGCTGAACGCCTACAGCCTCTTCTACGCCGTCCTTCTCATCACTTCGGCCAGGCTCGGCGACATCTACGGCCCACGCAACGTGATGGCAGCTGGAATCGCCATCTTCATCGCCGCCTCAGCCGTGAGCGCCCTCGCGCAGGACCCGACGCAGCTCATCGTCTCGCGCGGGCTCCAGGGGCTCGGCGCTGCGCTCATCGCGCCCCAGGGCCTTCCCTTGATGATGTCGCTCTTCCCTGTCGAAAGGCGGGGCGGGGTGTTCGCGATCTACGGCGTGATGGCGGGGCTCGCCGTCATTGCCGGCCCCACGGTCGGCGGCTTTCTCGTCACACACTTCGGCTGGCGCTCGATCTTCACTGTCAACCTGCCGATCGGCCTCATCACCATCGCGCTCGCGATGGTGCTCGTCCCTGACCTGCGGCCAGGACGCAAGCACCGCCTCGACCTTGCCGGCGTGGCACTCGCGACAGCCGGACTGCTGGGCGTGATCTTCGGCCTCATCGAAGGCCAGCGATACGACTGGGGCGTGGTGAGCGGATTCGTCACGATCCCCGAGATCATCGCGGCGGGCGTCGTCCTGCTCGCCGCGTTCTTCGTCTACCAGGCTCGGCGCCAGCGTTCTGAGCCGCTCCTGCCTTTTGCCGTTTTCAAGGACCGCAACTTCACGCTGATGACCTTCGTGATGGCGGCGATGGGCTTTGCGATCCTCGGCCTGTACCTCCCGCTCACGATCTACCTCCAGTCAGTGCTCGGCCTCAGCGCCATTGATGCAGGACTCACGATCGCTCTGCAACCGCTGGCGATGATGGTGTCGTCGGGCCTGGCCAGTGGCCTCGTCCAGAAGATCAACGGCAAGTACCTCCTGATCCCGGGCCTGCTCATGCTCGCCGCGGGCAGTGGTTACATCGACTGGGCGGCGCACGCCAACTCCGGACGCTGGGACTTCGCCGCGGGGCTTGTGCTCAGCGGCCTCGGCATGGGCTGCATCTGGACGCCGGTCTTCAGCATCGCCACCCGCGACCTGCCGGCGCACCTGGCCGGCGTGGCGTCGGGTGTCATCAACACCATCCAGGAGATGGGCGGCGTCATCGCCAGCGCGGCGGTCGGAGCCTTCCTCCAGAACCGTCTCGCCACAGCCCTGCACGACCAGGCGGTCGCGGCGTCCGGCCAGCTGCCTGAGCCGTACCGCGCTCCATTCGTCAACGGATTCGGCAACGCCGCGCACAGCGGCTTGGAGGTCGGCGCTGGCCAGACGGGCGCGAGCCTGCAGCAGCTGCCGGCTCAGGTCCAGGCCATCGCTCACTACGTGTTCACGCACGCATTCGTCGAGGCGATGCACCCAACCCTGCTCCTCCCGATCGCCGTCCTGGTCATGGCTGCTGCGGCAGCTGTGTTCGTGCGCGGCGAGAATCGGGCCGTTGTCACGGTCAACGAAGAGGAAGCGGCCGTGGCCTAACCTTTTCTCTGATGGCCAAAAAGCTCGCCGAGTACGAGGCCAAAAGAGACTTCAAGAAGACCCCGGAACCAGGCGCTCGGGTGCCGAAGCAAAGCACCCGGGCGCTTCGCTTTGTCGTCCAGGAGCACCACGCCCGCCGCCTGCACTGGGACCTTCGCCTCGAAAAGGACGGAGTGGGAGTCTCATGGGCGGTGCCCAAGGGGATCCCGCCCGACCCCAAGCAGAACCACCTCGCGGTCCACGTCGAGGACCACCCGCTCGAGTATTTCAAGTTCGCCGGCGAGATCCCCAAGGGCGAGTACGGCGGCGGCACGGTGAAGATCTGGGACGCCGGCACCTACGCGCCTGTGAAGTGGACCGACCGCGAGGTCATGATCGACTTCCACGGCCAGCGGCTGCAGGGGCGCTACGTTCTGTTTCAGACGCGGGGCAACGACTGGATGATCCACCGCATGGATCCGCCGCAGGATCCAGACCGCAAGCCCATGCCCAAGGCGATCACGCCGATGCTGGCGAAGCTGGCGTCTAAAATCCCAACGCCCGATTCCGCGTACGGCTTCGAGTTCAAGTGGGACGGCATCCGCGCGATCGCTTTCGTCGATGGTGGGCGCGTGAGGCTCCAGAGCCGCACCGGAGAGGACATCACGCCGCGCTATCCGGAGATCCACCCCATGGGCCGTGCACTTGGCTCGGCAGAGGTGATCCTCGACGGCGAGATCGTCGCCCTTGACCGCAACGGCAGGCCAAGCTTCGAAGAGATTCAGCAGCGCATGGGCCTGACGGCAGAGGCGGACATCCGGCGCAAGATGAAGGAGGTGCCGGTCACGTACATGGTGTTCGACCTCCTCTGGCAGGACGGGCACTCGCGTATGGAGGACACGTACTCGGCGCGCCGCGTCGCTCTCGCCGGGCTGAAGCTGGCCGGCGCTTCCTGGCAGACGCCGCCGTCTGAGAAAGCCGGCGGATCGGCGATGCTCGACGCCAGCGCGAAGGCCGGCCTGGAAGGCGTCGTCGCCAAGAAGCTCGGCTCGCGGTACGAGCCGGGTAAGCGGACCGGCGCGTGGGTCAAGGTCAAGAATCACAACCGCCAGGAGCTGGTCATCGGGGGTTGGCTCGACGGTGAAGGCAAGCGCCGCGGCTATCCCGGCGCCTTGCTCGTCGGCTACTACGACGGCAAGGGCAAGCTCGCCTACGCGGGCAAGGTAGGCACAGGCTTCACCGACCGGACGCTCGACGAGCTCAACGAGAAGCTGAAGCGGCTCGGCACCGACAAGAACCCATTCGAGGCCGGCTCCGCTCCCCCGCGCGCGGCGCATTTCGTGAAGCCAAAGGTTGTCGCCGACTTCGAGTTCGTCGAGTGGACACGGGCCGGGCAGCTGCGGGCGCCTTCGTTCAAGGGCTTCCGCCTCGACAAGGCCGCGCGGGAGGTCGTGCGCGAGGGTGGCTAAGGAAACTTCGGTCGAGGTTCAGATAGAAGGCCGCACCCTCAAGCTGACCAACCTCGAGAAGGTCCTCTACCCCGACGTGGGCTTCACCAAGGCGCAGGTCATCGATTACTACACGCGGATCGCTCCGATCCTGATTCCGCACACGCGAAACCACCCGCTGACGCTGAAGCGCTACCCCAACGGCGTGTACGGCGAGTTCTTCTACGAGAAGAACTGCCCGAAGCACCGCCCGCCGTGGGTGCAGACGGCGACAGTGTGGAGCGGCGGCAACAACCGCGACATGTACTACTGCCTCTGCCAGGACCTGTCGACGCTCGTGTGGCTCGCCAACCTGGCGACCCTCGAGATGCACACGTCACTCTCTTACGGCGACGACCTGCCAACGCCGCGGACGCTGGTCTTCGACCTCGACCCAGGTCCACCGGCGAACATCGTCGACTGCTGCCGGATCGGGCTGATGCTCCGCGACCTCTTCGCCGAGCACGGTCTCGAGAGCTGCGCCAAGACGTCAGGTTCGAAAGGTTTGCAGCTGTACGTGCCGCTGAACACGAAGGTCGGCTACAACGAGACCAAGGTGGTCTCCAAGGGCCTGGCTCAGCTCTTCGAGGAGAAGTACCCCGACCTCGCAGTGCACAAGCAGCTGAAGGAACTGCGCACGGGCCGCGTGCTGATCGACTGGAGCCAGAACGACCAGTACAAGACCACCGTGAACGTCTACTCGCTGCGCGCACGCAAGCACCCGACGGTGTCGACACCGGTTTCGTGGGACGAGGTCGAGAAATGCCTGAAGGCCAAGGACCCGGACCTCCTGGTGTTCGACTCGGAGCAGGTGCTGAAGCGCGTGGACAAGCACGGGGACCTGTTCGAGCCGGTGATCAAGAAGAAGCAGAAGCTCCCGAAGTCGCTGCTCCAGGCCACGGGTGGTGTCGACGCTCTCGAGAAGATGGCCAACCGACGGCGCGGCAGCGGACGGGGGCGCTACCCGCCGCAGAAGGGACAGCGCAACGTACCCACATGAGACCCCGTGTCGTCATCGCGGGGGCAGGCTTCGGTGGACTGACGTGCGCTCGAGCCCTGAAGCACGCACCCGTCGACGTGCTGATCGTCGACCGCAACAACTACCACCTTTTCACACCCCTGCTGTATCAGGTCGCTTCGGCGCTGCTCGACCCGGGTGAGATCGCGCGCCCCGTCCGCCAGCTGATCCGGCCGCTGGGCAACGCAGACTTCCGGCAGGCGTCGATCACCGGCGTCGACTTCGACTCGCGTCTGCTGATCACAGATCACGAGCCCATCCACTACGACTACCTGGTCCTGGCGACGGGGGCGCAGAGCGACTACTTCGGCAATCAGCTCATCGCTCAGCACGCGATGGGACTCAAAGAGCTCGACGAAGGCCTCGCGATTCGCAACCGGATCCTGTCTCAGTTCGAGGCGTCACGCTGGACCGACGACGCGGACCAGCGCCACATGATGCTGAGCTTTGTCGTCGTCGGCGGCGGGCCGACAGGCGTCGAGATGGCAGGTGCAATCTCCGACCTCATCCGGCTCGTCCTGCGCAAGGACTATCGCGACCTCGACACAAACGAGGTGCGGGTGGTGCTTATAGAGGCGGCGCCATATGTGCTTGCAGCTTTTGTGCCCTCCCTGCGCGAGGC
>DATEGL010000289.1:0-16177 GCA_035280145.1 Candidatus Dormiibacterota bacterium
CACCTTCTCAATGAGCGAGGTCCCGGCGCCCAACCTGGAAGGCGCCATCCCATCTCATCTCCCGGTCCTGCCGTTGAAGTCAACGGTGGTGTTTCCGCGCATCTTCATCCCGCTGTCGGTGGGCCGGAAGAAATCGCTTCAACTGCTCGACGACCTGACCGGCGTCGAGCGCCACATTGCGGTCGCGACGCAGCTCGACGAGACCGCCGAAGAGGTCGACTTCAAGGACATCCACCACGTCGGGACGATGGTCCGCGTCCAGCACATGCTCAAGCTGCCGGACGGCACCGTCCAGCTGGCGGTGCTGGGACTGCGCCGCATTCGCCTGACCGAGGTCGAATCGGAGGAGCCATACCTCACCTGCGCGGTTGAGATGCTGCCCGAGATCAGCGACGACATCCTCACCATCGAGCGCGAGGCCCTGATGCGGCGCGCCATCGCGTCGTTTCAGCAGCTGGTCTCGCTTGCACCGCACCTGCCCGCGGAGCTGGCCGGTGCGGCCGGGGCGATCGACGACCCGCTGCACCTCGCGTACTACATCGCCAACCACATCCGTCTCACAACCGAGCAGCGGCAGGAGATCCTCGAGCTCGACTCCTCAAAGGAAAAGCTCGAGCGATTGCTCGGCCACATGTCGCACGAGCTGGAGGTGCTCGAGCTCGGCCGCAAGATCCAGACGCAGGCCGAGGAGCAGATGGGCAGGGCGCAGCGCGAGTACTTCCTGCGCGAGCAGCTCAAGGCGATCCAGCGCGAGCTCGGCGAGCTGGACTCCGAGCACGCCGAGCTTTCCGAGCTGCGCGAGCGGATCGAGAAGGCCGGCCTGCCTGCCGAGGCGAAGCGCGAGGCGGACCGCGAGATCGCGCGCCTTGAGCGCATCCCCTCCGCATCGCCTGAGTCGTCAGTGATCCGCACGTATCTCGAGCTGATGGTGTCGCTGCCCTGGAACGTTTCGACGGGGGGCGAGGTCGACGTCAAGAAGTCGCGCGAGATCCTCGACGCGGACCACTACGACCTGGACAAGGTCAAGCAGCGCATCGTCGAGCACCTTGCGGTTCGGCGACTGAAGCAGGAGCGCGGCTCGAGCGACCGCGGACGCGAGCCGATCCTGTGTTTCGTTGGGCCGCCGGGCGTGGGCAAGACGTCACTCGGTCAGTCGATCGCTCGCGCCATGGGCCGCAAGTTTGCCCGGGCGTCCCTCGGCGGAGTGCACGACGAGGCGGAGATCCGCGGCCACCGCCGCACCTACATCGGCGCGATGCCGGGCCGCATCCTGCAGGCGATCCGCCGCGCTGAGTCGAACGACCCTGTTTTCATGCTCGACGAGGTCGACAAGATAGGCGCCGACTGGCGGGGCGATCCGTCGTCAGCGTTGCTCGAGGTGCTCGATCCCGAGCAGAACAAGGACTTTCGCGACAACTACCTCGACGTCCCGTTCGACCTGTCGAAGGTGATGTTCATCACGACCGCGAACTCGCTCGAGACCATCCCCCCGGCGCTGCGCGACCGAATGGAGGTCCTCCATCTCTCGGGCTACACCGAAGAGGAGAAGGTCCAGATCGCCGAGCGCTTCCTGATCCCCAAGCAGGTCCTTGCGCATGGGTTGAACGAGGGCGAGGTCACGATCGCCGAGGACGCGATCCGGCTGATCATCCGCGAGTACACGCGGGAAGCAGGCGTCCGCAACCTCGAGAGGGAGATCGCCTCGCTGATCCGCCGCGATGTAGCCGAGATCGCGGCCGGAAAGCGCATCAAGCAGATGGACGGCACGAAGAAGGTGCGGGCCGCCCTGGGCAAGCGCCGGTTTTTCGACGATGTCGCCGAGCGCATCGACCGCCCGGGGATTGCCACCGGCCTGGTCTGGACGCCGACCGGCGGCGAGATCATCTTCGTCGAGGCGACGCTGACGCCTGGTAAAGGCGAGCTGAAGCTGACCGGACAGCTGGGCGAGGTGATGAAGGAGTCGGCCGCCGCGGCGCTGTCGTATCTGAAGTCGCGCGCCGCCGATGTCGGGATCGACCCCGCGCAGTTCGACAGGAACGACATCCACGTCCACGTTCCTGCCGGCGCCCAGCCGAAAGAAGGCCCGTCAGCCGGCGTGACCGTCCTGACGGCGATGGCCTCGATCCTGACCGGACGGCCGGTGCGCGACGACGTGGCGATGACCGGCGAGATCACGCTGCGCGGCCGCGTGCTGCCGATCGGCGGGATCAAGGAGAAGGTCCTTGGCGCTCACCGCGCCGGGCTCCGCCGCGTGTTGATGCCGTCGCACAACGAGGCCGACCTCGACGACATCCCGGCCGACCTGCGCAAGCAGATGCAGTTCGTGATGGTCGAGTCGATCGACCAGGTGCTGCGGGAGGCGTTGGTGCCGCGGCGTCCGGTCGCTGTCAACGGAAACGGCACCCGGTCGACTAGCGTCGTTGCGCGCGCTGCAGGATCCAGTCGTGTGCGGCCAGCTCCGCCGAGTCGTCGAGCGCTGAAAGGGCGCCGGCGCCCCGACGCCTGAGGGCTTTCGCGATCAAGTAGTCGGCGAGCTGCGGGTTTTTCGGCAGCAGACTGCCGTGCATGTACGTGCCAATGACATTGCCCTGGATGCAGCCTTCGTGTCGATCTGATCCGTTGTTGCCGTTGCCCTTCAGCACTCGGCCCAGTAATTGGGCTTTGGGCCCGAGGAATGTTCGGCCGCTGTGATTTTCGAAACCGACGAGGGTGTCGGGATTCAGGCCATCGACGGCCGTCTGGATCACGACGTCGCCGATGAAGCGCTTCTTGCCTGCTTGCGTCGTTACGTCGATCAAGCCGATGCCGTCGTATTTCTGGCCGTCAGCCGTCTGGTAGTAATGCCCGAGCAGCTGATAGCCCCCGCACACGGCAAGGACTTGGGCGCCGCCGTCCACAGCTTTTTGCAGTGAGTCCTGCTTGAATCGCTCTAGGTCGTCGTAGATCAGCGCCTGCTCGCGGTCCTGACCGCCGCCGAAGAAAAAAACGTCGACGTCCTGTAGCTCAGGTGCGGTCTCGCCGCGGCCGATCTCGAGGAGCTCGGGCTCGTAGCCGTGCCACTCCGCGCGCTTGAGAAGCGTGAGGATGTTGCCGCGGTCGCCGTAAATGTTCATCAGGTCGGGGTAGAGCCAGCCGACGGTGAATTTGCTCAACGCCTCACGTTTCCCAGTATGGCTGCGCCCATCCTCGCTTCACGAGCTCAGCTCGGATGTCGAGCATCGCGGTGTACGTGCACAGGACGTAGACGAGCTCGCCCTCGCTCGTGCACTTGATCAGGAGGTCGAGCGCAGCGCCAGCGTCCGTCTGCGGCCCCTCTGCTGCGACGCCCGCGTACTTCAGTCGAACAGCAAGGTCGTGTGCTCTGACTCCCTCCGGGATCACCAGGCTCGCGCGGCCCTTCAACTGCTCGAAGTCGACGTCCCAGATCCACGACACGTCGTTGCCGTCGGCCTTGCGGTCATTGAGACCGATGATGAAGTTCTTGCCGTTGGCAAGGTCGACCGCGGTACAAAGGGTTTCGTTGAATCCGGCCGGGTTCTTGCTGAGGACCAGGATCAGATGGCGGCCGCGAAAGTCGACGCGTTCCTGGCGGCCGAACGCCGCTTTGAAAGTCTTGAGTCTTTCCGCGATGTAAGAAGGGCGCTGGTCGATGCTGCGGGCGGTCGCGAATGCGGCCAGCACGTTGTAGCAGTTGTATAGACCGCCAAGCGGCATCTCGACTCGCGTGCCTTCGATGCTCATCGCAATGCTGTCGAACGCGTGGAGGGTGATGTCGGTTGCGGTCACGTTTGGGGCGGGCCGCTCGAAATGCCCGTTCGGGCAGTGGTAGACGCCGTCGTGACCCACATAGACGGCATCGAAGATGAGGCTCGCCCCGCATCTCGGGCACGTTCGCGCGTCGGCCGCATGCGGCAGCTCGCGTTGAGCGACACGTGGATCGTCGATTCCGTACCAGACCGGTGGGCGCGGCAGCTCGAGGCCGATCTCAGCCACGCGCGGATCGTCGGCGTTAAGGATTGCCTTTGCGGTTGCGGGCTGGGCCGCGATCGCCGCCTCGATCTTCTTCGCGATCGATTCCAGCTCGCCGTAGCGATCGAGCTGGTCGCGAAACAGGTTCAGGACGACGGTCGCGCGAGGCTTCAGCTCCTCCACGGCGCGGGGCAGGCTCGCCTCGTCGATCTCGAAGACGGCCCAGTCCGCCTTGAGCCGGCCGTCAGCCCCGGCTCTGTTCACGGCGGCGGCGGTGGCACCGAAGATCAGGTTGGCCCCGGCGCGGTTGGAGACAACGCGGTGACCGGTGCCTTCGAGCAACCACGTCACCAGGCGAGCGGTCGTCGTTTTGCCGTTCGTGCCGGTGATCACGATTGATCCGTAGGTCAGGTCCTGGGCGAGCCGGGTGAGGATTCGCGGATCGATCGCCCTAGCCACATCGCCGGGCAGCGTTGTGCCACCGCCTCGTCCGGTGAATCTGCTCAGCGCGCCTGTCGCCTTGCCTGCCCAGACGGCGGCGGTCTTGCGGAGTGCCGTCACCTGGTCACGGCAGTCCAGCAGTCCAGATTGGCGACGGCCAGTCTCGCCTCCTCTTCCGTGTCTGTCGCCGTGAAGAACGCCGATCCGCTGCCGGTCATCCGCCAGCCTGGACCGAGTGACTGTGCGAACGCATTGAGTCTTGGCTCGCTGTGCTCCGCCGCCCGCTGCAGGTCTCCCTTGACGTCGTCCCACGCGCGGTATACGGCGGGCGTCGAAAGCTCGAGGCCAGGCCAGGCGATCGCGTACCAGTGGTTCGTCGGTGTGAGCGGGGTGAGGATCTCACCTCGTCCTTCGCCTCGGGCCCGGCCGCCGATCAGGAAAAACGGGACATCTGAGCCGATCCCTTTTGCAACTGGTGCCAGGTCGTTTTCGAGGGAGTACATCGTCTTCAGGGCTTTCAGTGTCGTTGCCGCGTCGGAGCTCGCGCCGCCCATTCCCGAGCCGGGCGGGATGCGCTTGTGCAGGTGGATCTTGGCATGGAGGGTGCGGCCGGCGGCGTTCTCGAGGGCCTGCCCGGCTTTCAGAACTGAATTGTCGTTGCCATCGACGCTGAATCCCTCCGACGTGAATGTCGTCTTGGCTGCCGGCTCGAACTCCAGCAGGTCGTGGAGCTCGATCTCCTGGAAAGTGGTCCGGATGTCATGAAATCCGTCCTCGCGTCGGCGCAAGACCTCGAGCTCGAGATTGAGCTTGGCGCGCGCGGGCAGCGCGAGGATCAATCGTTTGTTGGCTTCAGGTCTCTTCGATACCTGACTGCCCGCCGCTGGTAATGCTGTGCCGACGTGCCCACCCAGCTCGCCGAGGAGCCGGCCAGCGATTTCCTGACCGTCGCCGGAATGCCGGCAGCTAGCTGTCCGGGCGGGATCTGCGCGCCTTCGGGTAAGACAGCGCCGGCGGCCAGCATCGAGCCGGCGCCCAGCCGGCTGCGCTGAAGCATGGTCGCGCCCATGCCCACGAGCGCGCCGTGCTCCACGACGCACCCCTCGAGCTGGGCGGAGTGGCCGACCGTGGCGTTGCTTTCGATGACGGTGGGCAGGTTCTCTGCGCAGTGGATGACCACGTTGTCCTGGACGTTGGCGCCCTCGCCGACCCTGATCGTCGACTCGTCGCCTCTCAGCACCGCGCCGAACCAGACGCTCGCGTTCTTCTCGACCTCGACGTCGCCAATCAGGACCGCGGTCGGTGCGATGTATGCGTCCGGGTGCACCCGGGGGCGCCGGCCACCAAGCTCGAACTCCACTGGCCCGTATAATCCTACGTTTGTGAAAGTGATCCTCCTTCCGGCGATGGCGCGTGGCTAAGCGAACCGCATCGGCGAAGAAACAGGCCCGCGCCGGCGCGAGGCGCGCGCTGCGCAATCGCGGCTCGAAGTCCGAGGTGAAAACGCTCGTCGTCAAGGCGCGCCGCGCGTTGGGCGAAAAATCCGCCGAAGATTCCGAACGCCTGGAGTCGACCCTCGACGCAGTGCGCGCGCTTGACCGGGCCGCGGCGAAGGGAATTCTCCACAAGAACAACGCCGCGCGGCGCAAGGCGCGCCTGGCGCGGCAGCTCGCGAAGCTGGTGAAGATGGCGCCACCTGCGGCGCCTGCAAAGGGCCCCAAGAAAGCAGCACCTGCCGCCAAGTCGGCGGAGCCTGCCGAGACCGAAAAGCCGAAGCGAAGGGGATTCCTCCGCCGATCCTAGAGCCGGGTCAGCAGCACGTCCAGGCCCAGCTCGGCATCGACCTGGCCTGACTTGACCTCCCACTCGTAGTCGCGGATCTGCCGCAGCGCCTGCTCGAGCTGATTCGGGTCGGCCTGCATCGCCGCGTCGTACGCCTTCTGGACGACGAAGCGATGCTCAGCAACCTCGTTCTGGACCTGCTGCAGCGACTCGCCCCTTTCCTGCTTGGCCTTGATCTCGAGCACGAGCGCAATGTGCCGGGCCATGCGATAAGCGACGGAGGTCGGGTACAAACCGCCGCGCGTCAGGTTGCGCGCGATCTCGAGAGCCTGTGGTGTCGGGTGCGGAAGCAGGTTGTCCGTCAGGCGGAAGATCTCGTCCTCACGGCCGCCGGCAAGAAGCTGGCCGATGACCTCGGGCGTGAGCGTGGCGCCACTGGCCTTGTAGGCGGCGAGCTTGGCGAGCTCGGAGTCGATGATGTTGAGGTCGGGCGGCGACACACGAACCACCTGCGCCGCGATCATCGGCGCCAGGCCGTGCGCTTCGACGGCCCGCTTCGACGCCCACTCGGTCAGCGCCCTGCGGTTGAGGCGCTGCATCTCCTCGACCTGGCCTCCCGCCCCCGCGATGGCTTTGGCCAGCTTGTTGGACGCTCCGACGCGGCCGGCGACGGTGATCACCAATCGAGTCGTGGGCGGGATTTGAGCGACCGCCGCGGCGAGGCCTTCGGTTCGATTGGTCGGGACCATGCGCACGAACACGATTCGGAACGGATCCAGAAAAGGCGCTTGCAGGACCGCGTCCTGCATGCGCGAGGCATTGAGCCCCGCGCCCTCGAGCGTTTCGAGGCCGAAATCCGAGACCAGCTCGCTTTGCCACGCGTCCAGCGTCGTCCGGGCTTTCAGCTCGACGAGGAACCGCTCGTCTCCATGGAGCAGCAGCGCGGTCGCGGCCGGCCGGCCGGTGGCTCTGGGCATGGGTCGATCGTAATTACAACGGCACGGTGATCGTGCCCTCCTGGTCGGTGCGCAGGACGCTTGGCGGAAAGCCGTTCGCCAGGCGGCCCGGTCCACGCGAGGCGATGAGCTGGGTGGTGTTGCTGACCGCGGCGCGGTCGAGCTCGGGGGCGAGCCGGCTGCGTCCGCCCGACGGCAGCAGCAGGTCCGTGCACGATCCGCGCAAGCGGGCCGCTGCGATCGTCTGCGCATCGAGGTCGAGGTCGCTGAAGTCGCAGAAGCTGCGACCGTCGGGCGCCAAAACTCGAACCCCGAGATAGGCGGCACCGACCACTTCGCCAGGCGCCCCGCGCTCTGGCGCGACCATCTGGAGCTCGAAGCCCGCGATGCGCGTCACGCCACCGGCGAGCACCCGCTGCACGGTTGCCCCCCGCGCGGCCTGCTCCAGAGCGGCGCTGCGCCAGGCCGACCCAGTGAGAGCGGCAGCAGGCACGAGGACCGTCGCGGCCGACCGATTGAAGTTGGCGAAGCCACCGATGTGCCCAAGGCCAGGCGCCGTGATGAGGATCGCGTCGAGCCTCGACTGCCACGGGGGCAGCTGAGCGCCCAGCTCGTCGTTCAGCCTGGCGGGGCTCGGACCGCCATCGATGAGGAAGGCGCCCTGCGAGCTCCGCAAAAGCACAGCCTGGCCATCGCCGACGTTGAGAACCGCGGCCTGCGGCGGGGAGCTGGCCCACAACAAGAGCGCCCCAACCGAGATGACAACGGGTGCGCCCACCGCCACGACGAAGGCCGCCTTTCGGGGCGCCCCGTGCGCGTGAGCGCCGGCGATCGCGGGTCCGATCGCCGAGTAGTAGGCGACGCCCATCCATGCCGGGAACCGCGGGATGACGATCGCCGCCGCGGGCACCCGCGCGAGGATGTAGCCGACCTGCTCGACGTAGGCGATTAGGCCCGTCAGTGGCAGAGCCGCGGCCCGCGCCAGGTCTGGCGCAACCGAGATGACGCCGATCAGCAGGCCGCCCGTGATCAGGAAGGGCAGCACAGGCAAGGTCAACGCGTTGGCGATAGGTGCCACGGGCGACAGGACGTGGAAGTCGGTCGCCATCATCGGCAGGGTTCCAACCTGGGCGGCGCAGGTGACCGCGAACGGTTCGCGCACGATGTGGGGAAGAAACCCCACCCGGCGAGCGATGTGCGGAGTCAGCAGGATGATCGCGGCGGTGCCGGCAAAGGAGAGCTGGAAGCCGACGTCCCACGCGAGCTCTGGCCGCCAGCCAAGCATCGCCGCGGCGGCCATCGCGAGGGAGGTCCACACATGGGATGGCCTCCCGAGATGCATGCCGCCAAGGGCCAGACCGCCCATCGCAGCGGCGCGCACGGCGGCGGGCGTGGCGCCGCCGACCATCGCGTACAGCGCGATCAATCCGAGCGCTGGCCACGTCGCGCTGCGCCCGAGCAGCGGATGCAGCGCGCCCTGCACCAGGCGCGCGAACACGGCGACCTTGAGACCGCTCAAGACGAGCAAGTGGATGAGCCCTGTCGCGATGAGCGCGTTCTGCAGCTGGGAAGGGATGCCATGCCGGATCCCGAGCACGATCCCGAGCAGGATCGCCGCGTGTGGGGCTGGAAGTGCCGCTTCGACGGTGGCTATGTAGTGGGAGCGGAGCCAGGCCGGAAGTGCGGCGACACCCGTCGCTCCGGCGGTGACGTCGACGCCGGTTGCCTGGAGCTCGAGGTAGACGTGGCGCTGGGCCAGATAAGCGCGCCGGTCGAATCCAGCGACGTCACGAGGCAGCACCAGCCTTCCGCTCGCGGTCACCGTGTCGCCGACGCCGGCGTCGCCAGGACCTCGCCAGCGGACAAGAAGGTTGCCGAAACCGGGACCGGGCGCGCCGTTGACCAGAGCCGCGTCGGGCTCCACGAGAACCTCCTGTCCTCCACCGACGGAGTGACTGTCGTCGGCAACATGGCCTTCGATCACAGCGCTGCTGCCGGCCAGCGACGCGGCGCGATCGGGTACGCCTGGATCGACCGCCGGGAGCTCAGCGCGCGCCAGACCGAGGAGGGTCGCGGCAAGGGCAAGCGCGACGATTGCCGGTCGGACCACCAGGGCGAGCCCGAGCACTGGAACGGCGACGGAGAGCGCGATGGCGCCGGCCCACGTGACGGATGGCGCGACCACGACGGCTGCCGCGATGGCGACGCACCAGCAAACGGCGAGAACGAGCGCCGGATAGCGGGTCACAGGGTCAGGTAGCGCCGGGCGATGAGATATTCGGCCTCGCTCATGCCGAGGATGTCCACGAGCTCACGCGTGCTCTGAAAGCCGCCGAAATTCGTGCGGTATTCGATGCACTCCTGGCCAAACGCCGGGGTGAAGCCGGGCACAGACTCGAGCTCTTCCTGCGTGGCCTGGTTCAGGTTGACGCGCACGATCACCGTGCCGGACGAGGTCCTGGCGAACGGAACCTTCACCTGTTCCCCGTCGCGTAGCCGGCCCGCCAGGTTGGGAAGGCGCGACATGTCGGCGTCGGAGCTGAAGCCTCCGGCCGCGGCGATGGCGTCGAAAACCCGGTCGCCGCGTGGCAATCGGTATAGGCCGGGATTCTCAACCGCACCGATCACGTGGACGAGGAGACCCGGCTGCGCAGGAACATCAAGCGTCGTTGTGCCGGCGGGCGCCGGCGAGGGGACGGACGCGTGCGCCGAATTGCTCCACGCGTACGCTCCGGCTATCGCCGCAACCGCGAGGGTGATCGGGGCGCCCACCACGAGGATTAGCTTCCAACCGGGAACGAGATGCATGCGAAAGGGCATGAGTCGAGCCTAGGAAGAGGACTTCGAAACAGGAACCCAGGGTGTTAAGACGGGCTCAGACGCGGATCCTCGGATCGATGAACACGTAGGCGACGTCAACCGCGAGCATGGCGAGGCCGGCGAGCAGCGAGTAGTAGGTGAACACGCCGGTGGCGATGAAGTAGGCGCGATGGAAGATGCTGTAGACGAGCTCGGAGCCGAGGCCAGGCGCGTCGAAGACGTTCTCGACGATCAGCGAACCCATCAGGGTCGTAACAGCGATCGGCCCCATCACTGTCAGGAGAGGGAGCAGCGCGTTGCGCAGCGCGTGTCTCAGCAAGACGACCTTCTCGCCCAGTCCTTTCGCCCACGCGGTGCGCACGTAGTCCGTGCCAAGTGTCTCCAGTACGGAAGCCCTCACGATCCGGGTCACGAACCCTGTCCGCGGGAGGGCGAGGGCGATCGCCGGAACCACCCACTGCATCGGTTGGCCCCAACCCACCTCGACGTAAAAGAGTCCCCCGGTCCAGCGATAAAGCACAACGCTGAAAAAGAAGAACAGCCAGATCGACCAGACGAAGTTCGGAATTGCATAGGCCACGCTGCCGAGAAAACCGGCCACGTAATCGATCCGCGTGCCGCGGTTGGCCGCTGACGCGACGCCGGCCCAGATTCCGACCGCCAGGGTGAGCGTGATCGCGATGAGCCCCAGACGGACACTGATTGACGCTTCGCCCAGAAGAGTCGAGGAAAGGGCCTTGTCCGTGAAGAATGTCTGGATCCAATGCACGTACTGGATCGGATACGGGTCGTCGAGGTGCGCGCGGTGGAGAAGGAGCCTCTCGCGCGCTTCGGTCATGCGCTCGTCGCCCGAGTACGGACTGCCTGGGAGCGCGTGCACTAGCAAGAAGACGGTCCAGCTGAGGGCGAAGGCGGCCAGAATGACGATGGCCAGGCGGCCGGCCAGGAAGGTAAGCACTCGGCTCGTTGGCATGTGAACTACACACCCCGCTCGCGATTTGAGTTGTTGGGAGTTCCGCGGGAAGGATTCGAACCTTCGGTCAAGGATCCAAAGTCCTTTGCCTTACCAACTTGGCCACCGCGGAGCGCGCTACAACACTACCTCGGGATCTCGAAGGGGAAACTCGTTCCCTGCGCGCCCGCCGTGCGTTCCAGTAGTGATGAGACATGCATGGCTGGCCGCGCTGGCAGGCCTCACCGTGGCGTGCGGCGCTTACAGCTTTCCGGGCGAGCACCCCTCGCCCGCAGAGGGGTCCGGCACCGTCACGGGGCGGGTCGTCGCCGTGCCGTGCGCGCCAATCGAGCGGGCGGGCGACTCGTGTGCCGGACGACCGGTGCCGAACCTGGAGATCGACTACACCGGTGTGGGCGGCGGGGTGAGCCGGACGGTGACCGATGCCTCCGGCAACTACTCGATCCGACTTGCGACCGGCAACTATGCGGTGAAGCTCAAGTCGTACATGAGGGTGATCAGCGGTCCGCTGAAGCTTGACCTGGCTTCAGGGTCGAGCACCGTTGCCAACTACGTGCTCGACTCGGGTATTCGGGTCCCGCTGCCGATCTCACCCGTCCCACAAAAGTAGGACGCGCCCCTTCTAACCCCACCCACTGAACCCCCCACCCACCCCTTGGGGAGGTGAGATGCGTGGAATTCAAGCCCGGTCCGCGCCGCGAGTCAATCCAGGCTGTTAAGGCAGCAGGTTGATCAGCCGGTCGGGCACGTAGATGACCTTCGAGGGCCCGCGGCCATCGAGCGCCGCGCGGACCTTCTCGCTCCCGAGAGCAGCCTGCACCGCCTGCGCTTCAGACAGCCCGGCGTCGACGTCGAGCCGGTCGCGCAGCCTGCCGCCCACCTGTACGACGAGCACGACCTTCGGCTCGGCCGCTGCCGCGGGATCGTAGGTCGGCCATGACGCGTCGGCCAGCAGGCCTTTCTCGCCGAGCCGCTCCCACATCTCTTCGCAGACGTGCGGCGCCAGGGGGTTCAGCAGCTTGACCAGAGTCCTCACAGCCGACTCCCACTCGTCGTCTCGTGCGCCACCACCGTGCAGGTAGTCCTGCATCGTGTTCGCCAGCTCCATCAGGAAGGCGACCGCGGTATTGAAACGCAGCTCGTCGTAGTGCTCGGTTACCCTGCCGATGGTCTGCGCGACCTTGCGCCGCAGCACGCTTGCATCAACGCGCGAGCCCGTGGGCCCGACTTCCGCGGCGATCTGCTCAGGCTCGAGCACCAACCGCCAGACGCGCTGCAGGAACTTGACGACGCCATTGAGCCCGGCGTCGTTCCATTCCACGTCCTCCTCGGGCGGACCGATGAACATCTCGTAGATCCGCCCGGCATCAGCGCCCTGCGCGCCGGCCAGCTCGTCGATCGAGACACCGTTGCCCGCAGACTTGGACATCACCTGTCCGAAGCGCTTGACCATCCCCTGGTTGAACAGGCGCATGAAAGGTTCGGAGACCGACACCAGTCCAGCGTCGTGCAGCACCTTGGTGAAGAACCGGGAGTACAGCAGGTGTAGGATCGCGTGCTCGACTCCGCCGGTGTACTGATCGACCGCCATCCAGTGATTCGTCAACTCTGGGTCGAAGGCCTGGGTTTCGTCGTGCGGGCTCGCGTAACGCAGGAAGTACCACGATGAATCGATGAACGTGTCCATCGTGTCCGTCTCTCGACGCGCCTCTTCGCCACCGATGGGGCATTTGGTCCGGTACCAGTCGGGCTGCTCCGACAGCGGCCTGTACTCGGCAGGCAGAAGCACTGGAAGCCGCTCGGCCGGGACCGGCACGATCCCGTGCGTCGGGCAGTAAACGACCGGGATCGGCGCGCCCCAGTAACGCTGGCGTGAGATCAGCCAGTCGCGGAGCCTGTACTTGACGGCGCGCGTGCCGATTCCCCTGGCCTCGAGTGAATCCGTTATCCGCTCGAAGGCAACCGCAGCGTCGAGCCCGTCGAATTCGGCGCTGTTGACCATCACCCCGGGGCCGACATAGGCAGAGCGAAGCTCTCCCTGCGGGCCGCCTGGTGGCGCGATCACCTCGCGCACGGGCAGGTGGAATCGCATCGCGAACTCGAAGTCGCGCTCATCGTGGGCGGGAACAGCCATGATGGCTCCGGTGCCGTACGTCAGCAGCACGTAGTCCGCGATCCAGATCGGGATCTTCTCGCCGTTGACCGGATTGATTGCAAACCCCCCTGTGGGGACACCCGTCTTCTCACGCTCGGTGGACATCCGCTCGATCTCGGTTTCCTTGCGAGCCTTCTCGATGTACGCGTGCACGCGAGCCCGCTGCTTGTCCGTGGTCACTCGCCCGACCAGCGGGTGCTCCGGAGCCAGGACCATGAACGTCGCCCCGAACAGCGTGTCTGGCCGGGTCGTGTAGATCCGCACCTTTTCGCCCCCCAACCCGTCGATCGAGAAGTCGACCTCGGCGCCCATGCTGCGACCGATCCAGTTCGTCTGCATCACGCGCACTTTTGTCGGCCATTTGTCGAGCAGGGCGATGTCGTCGAGCAACCGATCGGCGTAGTCGGTGATCTTCAAGAACCACTGCTCGAGATCACGCTTCTCGACCTCGACATCCAGATGGCGCCAGCAACGGCCGTTGATCACCTGCTCGTTGGCGAGGACAGTCTTGTCGACCGGGCACCAGTTGACGGGGGCCATCGCCCGATAGGCAAGACCGCGCTCGAGCATCAGCAGGAAGAGCCACTGCGTCCATCTGTAGTAGTCGGGCTCGCAACTGGTGACCTCGCGGTCCCAGTCGTACAGGATGCCCATCATCTTCAGCTCGCGCTTGCCCTTCGCGATGTTCTCCACGGTCCAGTCGCGCGGATGGATGCCGCGCTTCATCGCCGCGTTCTCAGCCGGCAGCCCAAACGCGTCCCAACCAAACGGATGCAGCACCTCGAAGCCCTGCATCCGCTTCATGCGGCCCAGCACGTCGCCCATGACGTAGTTGCGCGCGTGTCCCACTGTGAGGTCGCCGGACGGGTACGGATACATCACCAGGTCGTAGTACTTCGGCTTTGGCGAGCTGTCGTCGGCCTTCATCACCCCACGCTCGACCCAGATCTCCTGCCATTTCGGCTCGATCTCCTGGGGCACGAAAGCGCTACGTCGTGATCGGCTGGCCATGAGATTCAGATTTTAGGGAGGCAAGTTCGTAGCCCACGATCGCCAGCAGCACCAACGCGGCCCCAGCCGCCTCCAACGGGCCGAAGCGCTGGCCGGCGAGCACCACCGCCGCCACGAGCGCCCACGCGGGCTCTGTTGCGAGGACGACGGCCGTGCGCGTGGCGCTGATGTGAGCCTGAGCCCAGGTCTGTATGAAGTAGGCGAAGGCTGAGGCGAAAACCCCGGTGATCACTATCGCGAACCAGACCGCAGGTCCGGCCGGCCGGAGCGACAAAGACCCGCCGGCGGTGAACAGGAGAGCGCACGTGCCGAGCTGGATCATCGCCAGCGTCGCCGCTGACAATCCCGGCGACCATCGGCCCAACAGCACGATGTGGAGGGCGAACAGCACCGCGCACGCAAGGACCAGCAGGTCGCCGGCGTTCATTCCCGCCGGACCGCCGGTCAGCAACACGAGGCCGGCAAGCGAGACAAGCGCCGCCAGCCATGTCCACCAGCGAATCGCGGCGCCAAAAATCCTGCTGAGGACCGGCGTCAGCACTACGAACAGGCCGGTGATCAACCCGGCGTTGCCGGGGCTGGTGATGGCCAGGCCTGCGGTCTGGGTGAGGTAACCCGCCGCGAGCACGGCACCGAGGGCGGCGCCGACGCGCAGCTCGCGACGCGTTGGCAGGCGGCGCACAACGACTGCCATCGCGAGGAAGGCGAGGACAAACCGGAGCTGCAGGAATGGCAGCGTCGGGTACTGTGTGACTGCGTCCTTGACCAGGACGAAGGTCCAGCCCCAGACCGCCGTGACCGTCAGCAGAAAGAGGACGTAGATCAATGGAGCGTTTGTGGGCGCCGTGGCGCATGCAGTACGTCGGCGTCGAGCAGAAGCCCGGATGTCTTTTCTGCCGCGTCATCGAGAATCCGAATGACGACGACGCCAGGCTGGTCTTGTGGCGTCCTGCGGGCGCCATCGTCTTGTTGAACAAGTTCCCTTACAACCCCGGCCACGCGATGGTCGCCCCACTGGCCCATTTGCCGAGTCTCGAAGACCTCGACGACCCGCAGACGGCGGATCTCATGCGTGCGGTGCGGCGCACATTCGCGGTGCTGCGCAAGGTCATGAACCCCGACGGTCTCAACGGCGGCCTGAACGTCGGCCGGTCCGCGGGCGCCGGCATCCCCGACCACGTTCACTTTCATGTCGTGCCGCGCTGGAACGGCGACACGAGCTTCATGGCCGTGCTCGACGACGTGAAGGTCATCAACGAGGCGCTGGAACGGACGGCCGAAAAGCTCAGGCAGGCTTTCGCCGAAACGTGACGCGAGCGCCGGCTATGGTGGCGACCACGCGACCGGCGTCGACAACCGTCATGTCGCACAGCCGTCCGGGCCGCAGCGCGCCAAGCTCCCCTTCCATTCCTGCCGCGTAGGCGGCGTTCGACGTGTAGGCGCGGAGGGCCGACGCCTGCGTCAGCGCGAGCTCGGGATGCCACTTCGCGCGCCGGCGCCATTCCGTCGCAGCGTCAAGGCCGGCAAGCGGATCGGCCGTCTCGACAGGCGCGTCCGACCCGAAAGCAAGGATCACGCCGGCTTTCTCCAGCGCCCGCCACGCGTACGCATGCGCGGTGACGTCCGGCCACTGCATATCCGCCAGCTCGCGGTCGGCAACCGCGTGTATGGGCTGCATTGACGCGATGACCCCGATGCGCGCCATTCGGGTCATGTCCTTTGGGTTGACGCACTGCGCGTGCTCGAGCCGCGGCCGCCAGCTCGTCCAGGCGCCACGATGCGGGGCCAGCGCGTCCAGGGCGCGGCGGACGGCGCCGTCACCGATCGCGTGCAGACAGACGTTGAGCTCGGCGCGCGCGCAGCGTTCGATCATCTCGACTAGCTCCGGCTGTGTGAGGCGTGCGGTGCCCGATCCGTCGAGCATCTCCGCGGTGCGGCTGCCCAGGGAGCCGTCGAGGAACGCCTTCACCCCCCAAACGCGCAGCCACCCGCCACCCCATCCCGACCGCACTCCCATGCGCTCGGCAGACGCAAAGTCGGCGAGCGGCAGGTTGTAGGTCACCCGGACCG
>DATEGL010000290.1:0-4903 GCA_035280145.1 Candidatus Dormiibacterota bacterium
CGCCGCACCGACCACTACCGCAACCGCCCTCACGCGCTCCGGGTATCGCGCGGCGAACGCGAGCACCTGCGGTCCGCCGGCGCTGCCGCCGATCGCCGGCACGCGATCGAGGCCGTGCGCATCCAGCAGCTCGACGTAGTCGGCGGCGAGGTCGGAGATCCCATGACCGGGCTTTCGGGTCGAGCCACCGTAACCGGGACGGTCGGCCTGCAGGTAGCGCACCCCAAGGCCGAGCTGGACGCTCGGGTCGGGATTGCGCATCAACCGCGAGCTTGGCATGCCCTGCAGGCGCAGCACCGGGATTCCTTCCGGCTCGCCCCACCACCGCCAGGCGAGCTCGCGGCCGTCCCTCAGCGTCAGGATTCCGTCCTCGTAGGCGAGCCCGTCTTCGGTCTGGTGCAGCGCTTTCACTTCATCGCCCAGAACGACTTGAATCCATCCATCCCGAGCTTGAACAGCCCGTGCTTGCGCAGCATCTTGAAGATGCGGCTCTGCTTCTCCCACTTCGAGGTGCCGTCGACGCGGGAGAACTCGTCCAGCGCGCCATCGATCAGCTGCAGGTCCGTGGTGAGCAGCTGCGGATTGTGCTCGAGCAGCGGAACGGCTTTGTCGTACTTCTTCATATCGGCCATGATCCAGGAGTGGTCGAGCCTGCCCCGATACTCGGCCAGCAACCGCTCCGAGAAGTCGCCGACCTCCTTGGCGTGGACCACGGTCTCTCCGGCCAGACGACCCGATTCCATGGCCAGGTTGGATCCCTCGCGATGCACAGGATTGGAGAGCATCGCCGCGTCGCCGCACACCAGATAGCCGGGGCCGTAGACCTTGGGGATACCTCGATAGCCGCCCTCCGGAATCAGATGCGCCAGGTATTCGACCGTCTCCGCCCCGCGCAGCAAAGGCTTGATCGAAGGGTGCTTCTTGAAATGCTCCATCAAATCGTTTGGGGACCTCAGCGTCTCGTTGAATTCGCTGAGCAGCGCACCACCGCCAACTGAAAGCGTGTCGCGGTTGGTGTAGATGAACATGAACCCCGACATGCCCATCGTCGAGTCGCCGAAGCACTCGACCGTGCAGCCTTCACCCGATTCGCAGTTGAACCGCTCTTCGATGAGGCCCGGGTCGAGCTGCATTATCTCCTTCACCGCCATCGCCACCTCGTCGGTGCGCAGCTTGCGGCGGAGCGGCTTGCCGGTGATCACCGTCTTCTCGAGCAGGCTCGAGCCAAGTCCGATTCCCTCGCAGACCACCGTTACGTCGGCGTAGACATCGTCGCCGCGGCCGGTCCCGACGCCGACCACGATTCCGTTCTTTGTGATCAGGCGCTCGACCACCGTCTCGGGCACGACAACCGCACCCGCCTTCTCTGCCTGCTCTGCAAACCACGCGTCGAATCGCGCCCTCAGGACCGAATAAGAATGCGGGTGAGCACGATTCCGAAAGTTCTTGTAGTCGATGCCGATGTGCGCCTCCGGCGTCATCAGCCAGCGCCTCTCCTCGATGATTGGACGCTCCAGCGGAGCCTGCTTCCAGTCCTCGCCTACGATCTCTTCGAGGTAGTGGTTGTAGAGGATGCCGCCCATGACGTTCTTCGAGCCAGGCTTGACCCCGCGTTCCAGCAGTGCCACCTGTAAGCCTCTTTTCGCCATGGTGATGGCGGCCGCGGTGCCGGCCGGACCCGCGCCGACCACCACCGCGTCGAATTTCTCCTCCTCAGCCACTGCCTCAAATTGAAGCTCATTGGGCTGACGGGCGGTGTTGGGTCGGGCAAGTCCACGGTCGCTGAGATGTTTCGCGAGCTCGGCGCCGCCATCGTCGACGCAGACGAAGCGACGCACTCGGTCTATGCGCCAGGCACGCCGGGCTTCGACGCGATCGTCGCTGAGTTCGGCAGCCAGTACGTGCATGACGGTGAGATCGACCGCCGGAAGTTGGGCGAGCTCATCTTCAACGATCCGTTCGCGCGAAAGCGCCTGAACGCAATCGTTCATCCGCTCGTCCGCGAATGGATGGCCACGCGCACGGTCGAAGCGGTCGATGCGGGCGCGGAGATCGTGATTCAGGACGTACCGCTTCTGTTCGAGAACGACCTCCAAGGGCTGTTCTCGTCGACGGTGCTTGTTTACGCGAGTGCCGAGACCCAGGTCGCGCGACTGATCCAGGAGCGAGGCATCTCGCGCGAGCGCGCAGAATCGATGCTCGCCTCGCAGATGCCCATCGACGAAAAGCGAGTGCTCGCCGATTACGTGATCGATAACGGCGGCACACGCGAAGACACCCGCCGGCAGGTCGAAGAGGTGTGGGCTACCGTCCGATCTCTCTGAGGATCTCTTCGGTGTGCTCGCCGAGTGCCGGCGCGCGTCCCATGCGATGCGCGTCGAGGACGTGCCTGGCGGCGATCTGAGGGTGCGAGGCGACCTCGTCCAGGTCGAGGACCGGCTCGCAGCACGCATCGATGAGTGCAAGCCTGTCTTGCCACTCGTCTCGACTATGGGTTTTGAAAATTTCCTCGAGCGCCTGCTGCACACTTGCGTCTTCCGAATACTGCTGCTCGATCAGCTCCGGCCTTTCGAGCGCATCGCACAGCGCCTTCCAGAACTTTGGCTCGAGCGCGGCCACGCTGTAGAAGCCGCCGTCCTTGCACTCGTAGACGCGGTAGCAGGCGTAACGACCTCCGAGTCGCTGGGCGCCACGCGCCACGCGCTCGCCGGCTGCGCGGGCAGCGAAGACAAGCGCGAGCCAGCCGACCGCGTTGTCGGTCATCGACGCGTCGATCCAGCGTCCTTCGCCTCCGCGCTGAACCGCGACTAGCGCGGCCAGGATCGCGACTGCCGGCTGGATTCCGCCGCCACCGATGTCGGCGACCTGCACCGACAGCGGCACCGGCGGCCTATCTCGCTCGCCGTTCAAGCCGAGTCCGCCGGCGATCGCCATGTAGTTGAGATCGTGGCCGGCGCGCGACGCGAACGGTCCGTCCTGGCCATAACCGGTGATCGAGCACATCACAAGGCGAGGGTTGCGCCTGTGCAGCACCGGCCATCCGAGGCCAAGCCGGTCCATCACGCCGGGCCGGTTGCCTTCGACCAGGACGTCGGCAGCCTCGACGAGACGGAGCAATGCGTCTCGACCAGCCTCCTCCTTCAGGTTCAACTCGATGCTGCGCTTGTTGCGATTGAGCGCGTTGAACAGCGCGCTCTGGCCGTCGACGAGGGGCGGCGTCCAGCGCATGTAGTCACCGGTCCCAGGCTCCTCGACCTTGATCACGTCGGCGCCCATGTCGGCGAGCAGCTGGGTGCAGTAGGCGCCTGGGAGGAGTCGCGTCAGATCCAGGACCCGAATTCCCGAAAGCGGCATGCTGAAATTCAATACCACGGACGACTTTCCGGGGCGAGCGTGCGTTAATAGGGCATGACAGAGTCAGCAGCTTTGCGTCCCAGCCCACATCTTGGTGAGATGACGATCAAGGTCCCGGCGCCGTTCGCGGGGATCTCCGACCTGGGCTTCACCGCACGCTACAACGCGCAGAAGTTCAATGAGCCGCAACGCGATGTGCCGCTCCTCTTCGAAGGAGCGGAGTCGCCGATGCGTCGACTTGCCGAGGTGCTGCAGCTGCTGAGCGGCGCTCAGTCCGCGAGCTACACCTGGACCGACCCTGTGATGCTGAGCGACGAGGTGGTCGTGTTTGCGTTCCGCGACCGCACCGTCCGCAGCCAGGCGCTCTCGGAGGGCGCGAACATCGCGGACTACATCTCCAACCTCGTGCGCCCGGTGGTTTTCACCTTCCTCCATGACTGCGCAGTCGTCGCTCATGTACGGCTCTCCGACGTGATCGAGATGCGCGTAAGCGCGGAGAGCAAGTCAGTCGCACAGTTCTCGATGCGCCTGCGGGAGATCGTCCAGCCGAACGGCGAGCGACTGCTCTAGCGGTCGCCTAGTGGCTGGGTGAGGGGCTCGGTGATGGCGACGGTGATGGTGTCGCTGTCGGCACCGTGCTGGCGCGTGCGCTGCTGGTGGTGGCGATGGTCGGGGTGGTGATCGGTCCGGGTCCGGTGTTGGTCAGGGCGAGCGCGACCGGCACGACGATGAGGCCCGCGACGACGGTCAGGACGAACGTCACCGCCCCCCACTCCCGACGCAGCACAGCCCAGTTCACGAGCGCTCGATTCTACAGAGAGTCGGACGTCGGGCTCCGCGGGGGAGGACAGCTGTCCTCACCCGCGAACTAATAGTCGTCGTCGTTCGAGCCGACGCCTTCTTCCTCTTTCTTCTTGCGCTGGTTCAGGAGTCGGATGAAGTCCTGCGCCCGCGCGAGCGCCTTCCAACGCTCCGGGAAGAAGTCTTGAACCAGGATCTGGCGGTCCGGTTGCTGGTAGACGGTGACGCACCACTTGTTGAGCGTGCGCGAGACTTCGACCTCGAAGTCTTTCTCCGCGGTCTCATAGCGAACAACTTTGTCGTCGTCGAATCTTCTTCGTCCAGAAACAGCCATAGGTAAATCACTCTGGCGGGGATACGGCTCATAGAGCGTCTTTGAATTATAGGGCCCGCCGAGCGGGACCCTCAGCCGCGGCGTCCAGCAGCTCCTGGAGCAGCGGGACCAGCTCCTCGCGCAAGCCTTCCCTCTTCATCGCGAGCGTCAGGATGGCCCGCAGGTACCCGGGCAAAGCCCCGGTGTCGTAATAGTCGCCTTCGAACTCGAGGGCCACCACGCGTTCCTTGCCGAGCGCCAGCTTGATGGCGTCGGTGAGCTGGATCTCCCTGCCGGCGCCGGGCTCGGCCCGGTCGAGCTCCGCGAAGACTCCAGGCGTCAGGACGTAGCGGCCAAGGATCGCGAGATCCGACGGCTCGGTGCCTGGCTCCGGCTTCTCCACCATGTCGGTCACCTCGTGGATCCGGCCGCGGG
>DATEGL010000291.1:0-13334 GCA_035280145.1 Candidatus Dormiibacterota bacterium
CACGCGCATCGCGCGCCGCGACCACGGATAGATCTTGTCGAGCCACCATTTCGCCGCATCAGGGAACGTGAGGAGCTGCAGCGTCTCGCCGGTCGGGGCGCAGTCCACGATCAACACGTCGTGCTGCTCGCGCTGGGCGTAATGCTTGATCCACATCAGCGAAGCGACCTCGTCCATGCCCGGCGGGTTCGCGACCTCGTCGGCCAGCACCTCGTCCAGCCCTTGGGTCGAGAACACCTCGACCGCATACTCGTGCAGCTTCGCCCAGTGCCGCTGCATCTCGTGGAGCGAAGACACCTCGTGCGCCCAGAGGTTGTCCCCGACTTTCACCGCTTCGGCGCCAAGCTCGATATCGAACGAGTCGCCTAGCGAATGCGCCGGGTCGGTGCTCATGACGACGGTGCGGTAGCCGGCGGCGGCGCAGCGGACGGCGGTTGCCGCCGCGACTGAAGTCTTGCCGACGCCGCCCTTACCCGTGAAAAGGACGACCCTCACGGGCGAATCTTACGGTTGGCCCGTTTCCTCTCGCTTCTGTGTGGCCGCGGCCGCGTCCGCCGCTATGTGGGCCGTGACCTGCGCCTGCAGGTGCTGGAGGATCTGCAGAGTCAGCTCAGTGTTTCCTTCGGTGAGCTCGGTGTTCTTCTGGATCGCGGCCAAGATGTCCATGTTCTGCTGGTCCGCCTTGTCGGCCTCGTGTGCCGCGTGCTCGAGCGTGAGGCGATCTTTCTGCGACTGGCGGTTGCCCGCCAGCAGCAACACGGGACCTGTGTAGGCGGCTTGAACGCTGAAGAGCAGGTTCAGCAGGATGAACGGGAACGGGTCCCAATGATTGACGAGGGCGACGATGTTGAAAGTCACCCAGATACTGACGGCGACCGTCTGAATGATCAGGAACCGCCAAGAGCCGATGCCGGCCGCGGCGGCGTCCGCGATGCGCTCCCCGCGCGTCGCCTCGTCGTGGTGGACGACGTTGACTGGATGTGCGTGGTCGTCAGCCTGGCGCTTGCGCAGGTGGAGTCTTTCCTTGATCGAGACGTGGCTGGTGTCGGTGTCGCTCATGGCGAGCGAAGCCTATCCGATTACTTGACGATCAGAGGCACCGTTGCCGAACCGAGCACCAGCAGCACGACCATGGCCCCGCCGACCACGAACAAGCGCACCAGGTCCTTGGTGAAGTAGGGCACCCGGTCGAGCGGGATCGAAGGGTCGGTGGACTGGACGAGGAACCGACCGCCGCGCTGCTTGACGATCTGATTGGTGCTCCCAAGCGACATCTCGACGGCCCGAACCAGCGCCTGGTCGCCACCCACGCGCGCCTGGGAGACGCTGCGCTGGACAGTGGTTTGCTGCGGCGCCACGCCCGTCGAGGCCAGCGGACCGACAGGTCTCATGGGCTGACGGAATTTGCCCTTGGCGCGCTTCTTGCCCTTGCGGCTCATCGATCTGCAAGTCTATCGAGCCATGGATTCGGCCCGCGGTCTGATCAGGACAGGCAGGCGGTTTAGGGAGCTGGTTCTGGGTCGTAGGGTGCGACTCTGGAAGGTTTCCGCCTGCCTGTCGATGGGCCTTGGGACTCAACCTGGAGGGTCGTGGGCTACGATATGTTGTGTCCCGGTCGCATTTATAACCCCGAATGTAGTTGCTGTCAAGGGGATTGGCTGATTTTGCGTGCCGAGGACCCCGCGCCCCAGACGAGCCTTCGCTGGCTCCCCTACCTGTATGCAGCGGGAGCGGTGTTCTGGCTCGTCGAGCTGACCCGTTTCGCGGCCTACCTGATGGCACCCGGCGGACGCGCGATCCTCGTGAAGGCCCTGGTCGACAACGGCGTCACCGGAAACATCGACGCGATCCTGGGCGCCGAGTCGGTGCTGATCTTTTTCCTGGGTATCTGCGCCGTGGTCCTTCACGGCGCTTCCTACTACGGCTTGAAAAGGCGCCGTCTTTGGGGCTGGATCACTGCCGTCATCGTGGCGGTCGGTTGGTCAATGGTCCTGGTAGGCATCCCAGTGCTGGCGCTGCTCCTCAGACGTTCCACGCGAGAGGCTTACCGGATCTCGTAACCGGCTCAGACCTCCGTCGTGAGCTCGGCGTACTCCTCCTCACCGATGAGGTCTTCAAGCTCGGTCGGGTCCTCGAGGCGGACGCGGATCAGCCAGCCGCTCCCGTACGGGTCGCTGTTCACCACGTCTGGAGCGTCGAGTGCCTCGGCGTTGATGTCGATCACCTCTCCGCTGACGGGGTTTCGATCGGCGAGATCGCTTCGGCGGATTCGACCCTGCCCATGCGCCGGGCAGCGCGGATCACGTCCTCCAGGTCGGGCAGGTCGAGGGCGGTGATCTCGCCCAACTGATCCTGGAGGTACTCGCTCAAGCCGATGAGGGCTTCCGCACCCTCCACCCTCACCCACACGTGCGACGAGCTAAACCGCAGCCCGGCCACTCTTTCCAATTTACCTTCCAATGCGAAAGAAGACCACGTCTCCATCTTTGACGCGGTAGTCGCGGCCTTCCACTCGCAGCTTGCCCGCGGCCCGCAGTGTGTCCATCGAGCCGGCGGCGACCAGCTCGTCCACAGACGTCACCTCCGCCCGGATGAAGTGCTTTTCGAAGTCCGTGTGGATCTTCGCCGCGGCCGCTGGCGCCAGGGAGTCCTTTTCCGTCGGCCAGGCCCTCGCCTCCGGTTCGCCGGCGGTGAAGTACGTGATCAGACCGCCTGCCTCCCAGAGCGCACGTGCGATGCGGCCCAGGCCGGACTCGTCGATGCCGTAACCCCCACGCATCTCCGCCTCCTCAGATGGCTCGAGCTCGGCGAGCTCGGCTTCCAGCCGCGCCGACAGGACGATCGACGGAGCGCCCGCGGCTCCCGCGAGCTGCGTCACCTTTTCAGCAGGCGCTCCGCCTGACGGAAGCAGCTGTTCGGCCGCATTGGCCACATAGACCGACGGCTTCAGCGTGACCGGGAAGATGCCGAGCAGCAGCCTGCGCTGATCGGGCTCCAGCTCTAGCGTCCGCAGCTGCTTGCCGGCGTCGAGATGCTGCTTTGCCGCCGCCAGGACTTCTGTCTCCGCCTGCGCGTCCTTCTTGCCCGCTCGGGCTTCCTTGCCGACCACGTCGAGTCGCTTCTCAACCGACGCAAGGTCGGCGAGCACAAGGTCGAGGGCAAACTCCTCGAGCTCGGCTGCGGGCTCGGGTTCCGGACCGAAGCACCGAGCCACCTTGACCAGGACGTCCGCCTGGCGCGCGAACGCGACGCGCTGAGCGCGACTGCCTGGCGGCGAGTCCTCGACGCGAACCTGCGCGGGCGTGGTCTTTGCGGGATGGACCGCCTCGGCCAGGCGCAGCAGACGCTCGTCTGGGACATCGATCATGCCGACCCCATCGGCGCCCCGGCCCGCGGTCATCGCGTTGAACAGCGTGGTCTTGCCCGCCCCGGCGGGGCCAACGATGGCGACGTTGACTGGCAACTGGCTCTCTACCCCGCGTCCAGGGCGAACGCTTTGTGCAGGACGCGCACTCCCTTGTCGACCTGGTCGCGCGCAACCAGGCACGTGATGCGGATCTCTGAAGTGCTGATCATCTCGATGTTGATCCCGGCGTCGGCAAGGGCTCGAAACATCCGGGCCGCAATGCCTGGCGCGCCCAGCATGCCGGTGCCAACGATCGAGATCTTCGCGATTCCGCCCGCCGATGAGACGCGAGTTGCGCCTACGCTCGAGGCCGCGGCCTTGACGAGCTTCTCTGCGGCTTTCAGGTCGGACTCCGCGACCGAGAACGTCAGGTCGGTCCGGCCCGAGCGGCCGACGTTCTGGACGATGACGTCGACGGAAATCCCGGCGCCGGCAAGTGGTTCGAAGATCGCGGCCGCGACGCCCGGGCGGTCGCGCACGCCGACTACGGTGATTTTCGCGACGTTCGTCTCTTGCGCGATGCCGCGCACTCGCTGGCGATCTTCCATCGGAACCTGGGCGACGATCATCGTACCCACGCCCCCGTGAAAGCTCGACCGCACGTGGATTGGCATGTTGTAGAGCTCGCCGAGCTCGACCGCGCGCGGATGCATCACCCGGGCACCCACCGCCGCGAGCTCGAGCATTTCGTCGTACTGAATGTGAGTCAGCTTGCGGGCTGTCTTCACGACGCGTGGATCCGCGGTGAAGATGCCGTCGACGTCGGTGTAGATCTCGCAAGCAGCAGCGCCGAGCGCAGCGGCCAGCGCCACGGCGGTCGTATCCGACCCCCCGCGACCCAGCGTCGTGATCTCGAGCTCTTCCGTAACGCCCTGAAAGCCGGCCACCACCGGAACCTGGCCCTTGCTGAGCGCGTCCACGATCCGGTCGGGCCGGATGTCGCGGATGCGGGCCCGCGAATGGTGCTCGCTGGTGCGCACGCCCGCCTGCGCGCCGGTCAGCGACACCGCGGGCACGCCCATCCCTTGCAGGCACATTGCAACAAGCGGCGCGGTGATGGTCTCTCCGTTGGCGATGAGCATGTCCAGCTCCCGCGCCGGCGGCTCGGCGCTGACGCTCTGGGCAAGGGCTATGAGGCGGTCGGTCGTGTGACCCATAGCCGACACCACAGCGACGACCTGCTGCCCGGGCTTGACGGTGTTTGCGATTCGGCGGCTGACTCGGCGGATGCGGGCGGCGGAGCCGACCGATGTACCGCCGAATTTCTGGACGATGAGGGCTGCGGCAGTGGACCGCCGACGCACCTTCGGCGCCTGGGCGGCCGATTCGTGCGTCAGGGGGCCCGTCACTTCGTCGTCATGCACCACCCAGTGCACTCCTCCTCGTGCCACCCCTTCCTGCGACTCGGCGCGCCCGGATCGCCGAATGTGTCGCCACCGGCCACCGCCCAGCCCTCACAACGTGCGGAACATGCCTTTGTCAGTGATCCTCGTCACCAGGGCGCGGCCCCGAAGAGGATGCGCCTCCTCCATCGCCTTCGCTATGCGGTTGGCCTGTGACGGAGCGCAGAAGGCGAAAACGCTGGGTCCCGCGCCACAGATCGCAGCGCCGTAGGCGCCGGCGGCCTCCGCGACATGGATCACCTCTTCGACCCACGGATAAAGATGAAGGCGGTATGGCTGATGGAGGCGATCCCTCAGCGCCTCCCCGAGCAGCGCCGGCCGCTTGGACATGATGGCTCGCACCAGGAGCGCCGTCCTCGCGGAGTTGAACGTCGAATCGGCCAGGGGGATCGAATCGGGCAGCACTGTGCGCGCCTTCTCAGTGGGCAAAGGTTGGTGGGCGATGAACAGGGCGAGTCCCCATCCTGGAGTGGGCAGCTTCTCGTCAACCTTCTCGGACACGATGCGGATACCGCCCGCGGCCGACGCAGCGACGTTGTCGTAGTGGCCTTCATCGGCGCCGGCGTCGATGACGTGACTTTTCACGTCCCACGGGCTGCTCAGCGCCGACGCTGCAAGCCTTGCCGCGGCGCTGCTGCCCAGGCCTACCCCCATTGGGATCTCACTGCGCACGTGCCCTTTCATGTACAGCCTGGTGAACGGGTTCTCGTGGGCGTACAGGTAGTCGGCGCCCTCGCCCTCGTAGTCCCACGACGGCCGGTCCGCCTCGTTGGCCTCCACCTCGAGCCACAGGTCGATCGCCATGGCCATGCAGTCGAAGCCGGGCCCCATGTTGGCGATGGAAGCTGGGACCTTGATTCTCACGGCGCCATCACAGCTTCAAGACCTTAGCGAGTGCGCGGGCATCTCCGTCCAGTTCAATGGGCGGTTCGACGTTCTTAAGCGCGACGTCAGGGTCTTTGAGGCCGGAACCGGTCAGCACGACGACCGTCGTCGAGTCCTTGTCGATCTTCCGCTCGCGAACGAGCCGGAACAGAAGGGCCAGCGGCGCTGCCGACGCCGGCTCGGCGAACAACCCCTCACTGCCGGCCAGTCGGATCTGGGCGGCGAGGATCTCCGTGTCGGTCACCGCCGCGATCATGCCGCCCGACTCGTCCCGAGCCGACGTTGCGCCCTCCCAGGAGGCCGGGTTGCCGATCCGAATGGCGGAGGCGACCGTCATCGGATTCGCCACGGGTGAGCCGTTGACTATCGGCGCCGCGCCCTCTGCCTGCGCCCCGACCATGCGCGGCAACCGTTTCGCGTGTCCCGCGGACTGGTACTCGCGAAAGCCCTTCCAGTACGCGGTGATGTTGCCCGCGTTGCCGACCGGCAGTAGAAGATAGTCGGGCGATTCGCCCAGCTCGTCGACGATCTCGAAGGCGGCGGTCTTCTGGCCCTCTATGCGATGCGGATTGACCGAGTTCATCAACGCGACTGGATAGTGGCTGGTCACGTCGCGCACGGTTTGCAGGGCGGCGTCGAAATTGCCTTTCAAAGCAACCACCTTGGCCCCATACATCAGGGCCTGCGAGAGCTTGTTCATCGCGATTTCGCCCGAGGGCACCACCACGATGGCCCGCGCGCCGGTGCGAGCTGCGTAGGCCGCCATAGAAGCCGACGTGTTGCCAGTCGACGCGCACATGAACACACGGCTACGAGCCTCGAGCGCCTTGGCGACCGCGACGACCATGCCGCGGTCCTTGAACGAGCCGGTGGGATTGAGGCCCTCGTACTTGAAGTAGAGCTGTTTCAGGCCAAGGGCACGACCGATGTTCTGGCTCGGCACGAGCGGCGTCGAGCCCTCCGCCAGGTCGACCTCCGGCGTGGCCGCGGTGACAGGCAGGAGGCGGCGATAGCGAGCTATGACCCCCACCTGGGCAGTACCTCTTAGAAGACGCGAAGGAAGGACGAGACCGCGCGCACAGGCTCGAGGTCCGCGATTCGCTGCTTCGTCCGCTGAAGGCTCGCATCGATCGACGGGTGCGTCGTGATGACGAGCTCCGCGGTCTGCTCTTCGAGCCACGCGTCCTTCTGAATGACGCTGGAGATGCTGACATCCTCTTCCGCGAACACGCGGCTGATCGCCGCCAGCACCCCCGCCCGGTCCTCGACTCGGATGCGGTAATAGGCGCGTGTCTTCACCTCGCCGATGGGCACGACCCCGATCCGGTCGTCGAAGCTGAACGACGGGCGGCTCTGCACGCCGCGTCGGATCGAGCGAGACAGGTCGATCAGGTCGCCCACCACGGCAGATGCGGTCGGCCTTCCGCCTGCGCCCTGGCCGACCAGCTCAACCTGGCCCACCAGGTCGCCTTCCACGAAGACGGCGTTCTCAGCGCCCTCGACCCTGGCCAGCGGATGGTCGAGCGGGATCATCGCGGGATGTACGCGCGCCTCCACGCGACCGGGATGGCGCTGAGTGTGGGCGATCAGCTTGATCGCGTAGCCCAGCTCGCGCGCGTAACGAAAATCCACGGGCTCGATGCCTTCGATGCCCTCGCGGTGGATGTCCTCGGGACGCACCTTGATCTCGTACGCGATGGATGCGAGGATGGCCAGCTTGTACGTCGCGTCGTAGCCGCCGACGTCGTCGGTCGGATCTGACTCGGCGTAACCGGCCTCCTGGGCCTCATTGACGGCCTCTGCCATGGTCCGGCCTTCCGTTGCCATCCGTCCGAGCACATAGTTGGTCGTGCCGTTGATCACGGCCGATACGCGCTCGATGCGGTTGGCCTGGAGGTCAGTGCGAAAGGTGCTGATCAGCGGGATCCCGCCGCCGACTGCCGCCTCGAAGTAAACGTCGACGTTTTTCTCGGCCGCGAGGTCGAGCAGCTCCGGGCCATGCCTCGCCATCACGACCTTGTTCGCCGTGATCACGTGCTTGCCCGCACGGATGGCACGCTCGATGTAGGACCGCATCGGCTCGTCGCCGCCGGCCAGCTCGATGACGACGTCGATGGATTCGTCGTCGAGGATCGCCGCCGGGTCGCCGGTCAGGAGGTCTGGCGCCAGCTCAATCGAACGGCGCTTGACCTGATCTCGCACCAGCACCTTGCGCAGGCACAGATCGACGCCCGCGCGCCGGGATAACTGCGGGCCCCATGACAGCATGCGGTCGGCCACCTGCGAGCCAACCGTGCCGAGGCCTATGAGGCCGACGTTGAGCGGGCGAGATGTGGTCAGGCGGCTATTCTGCCTGCGGTGGCGCTGATCCTGCGCGAGAGCGACGTCCAGGACCTGATCGAGATGGACGACGTCATCGCTTCGGTCGAGCTGGCGATGCGGGAGCTCGGCGAAGGCGATGCCCAGAACATCCCGCGGCGCAGGGCATTCGCGCCCGGCGGCCTTCTAAACGGCCTGTTCGCATCGTTCCCGGGTGGTAAGTGCACAGGCTTCAAGGCGTACACCGTCTCTGATGGCCGGGTGCGGTTCCTGGTTGCGTTGTTCAACCTCGACGGCGCGCTCGAGGCGCTGATCGAGGCCGATTTCATGGGCGCCTACCGGACGGGCGCGGCGACGGCGGTGGCGGCACGCGCCCTGAAGGGTCCCGGACCCGCCACGATCGGCCTGATCGGCACCGGCTGGCAGGCGGCCACGCAGGCGCTGGCCCTGTCGCGAGTCGCCGAAGTAAACGAGCTGCGCGTCTACAGCCGCAACGACGAACGCCGATCGGCGTTCGCGGCCGAGCAGCAGGAACAGCTGGGCATCAAGGTCGTCGACGCGCCCAGTGCTGAAGCGGCGGTCAGGGGCGCCGACATCGTCGTCACGGTCACCACCAGCCACGTACCAGTGCTGGATGCGGACTGGGTCGACGCGGACGCCCTTGTGGCCGCGATCGGCTCCAACTACCGCAACCGCGCCGAGGTACCTGTCGACCTCGTGCAGCGTGCCCAGACGGTGGTCGTCGACCAGCTTGGGACCGCAGAGATCGAAAGCGGCGACCTGATCCAGGCGGCTGAGGCCGGCAAGTTCGACTGGAACGAGGCGGTCGAGCTGGGATCGGTCGTCGCCGGTCGCTGGGAGCGCCCGGACCGGCCGGGCATCACGCTGTTCGAGTCGCACGGCCTTGCTCTTTGGGACCTGGCCGCCGCCAACGTGGTCGTCGCGGAAGCCAGACGCCGCGGCGGTTACGAGGAGATCGAGTTCCTGACCTGAAGCCGCGCCTTACTAGTGGACGTGGCTGATGATCGGCTGAGGCGCCAGGGCGCCGATCTGCAACCACGAACCCACCAGAAATGCGGTGAACAGGATGACGACCAGCGCGGCGCTGGCGGTGGTGTAGACGACCCACGGCGACGGCCCGGCGGCGGCAAGACTGATCATCAAGTCCGACCAATCCGGGCCACGCCGGGGCATCCAGGTTTCGACCTTGGCCCGGATCATCCGGCTGACCTCTGCTTCGGAGGGCGCGTTCTGCACTCCCCTGGTGGTTTTATCTTCCACGTAGGGCACCTTCACTTCTCGAACGCTCGGTCTCCGGCTGCTGATCGCTTGCCATGTTTTTTCGCATGATCGCCACCGCCTTGGCGATCCTCGATGCGACTGTGCCGGCGGGAACGCCCAGGACGTCGGCGATCTCTTCCCGCGTCAGGCCCTCGTAGTAATGAAGGACGACAGCGGCGCGCAGCTTGGGGCTGAGCGCCGTCAGCGCCTTCTCGACCACGTCGCGGGCTTCGGCGCGGTCGTAGTCACGCCGGTCGGGAGCGACGTAGAGCCGGGCGGGCAAGAACCTCGCGAGCTTCTGCCGGCGCAGGTGCGAGATGGCCAGGTTGATGCCGATCCGGCGCAGCCACGCGCCTGGCGGCGCCGTAGGCGTGTAGCGGTTGCGAGCGCGGTAGGCCCGGACGAAGGCCTCCTGGGTCAGGTCTTCGGCCGCAGCCGAGTCGAGCACCACGGCCCGGATCGCCCGGTAGACCGCGGTGTACTCCTGGTCGTAGAGCTGCCGAAACTCGGTCCTGGGGTCGAGAGGCCGCGGGGCCTCGGAGTCGGGCACGCGCTTTAGTTTGACGGGCGGGGCAGAATCCTTCGACAGTGAAAGGTTCAGCCCGCGTGGTCGTGAACGCCGAGGTCCGGCCCGCGACCTTGAACGACCTTCGGACGCTTGGCACCTGGAGCGGCCAGGTCGAGGGTGTCTTCAGGCCCGCGGTCGAAAGCGACGACCAGGTGCTGCTCGTCGCTTTTGCCAACGGCAGGTTCCCCATCGGCCATGTGCTGGTCGGGCTGGGCGGGCTGCGCGGGACGATCTCCCACCTGCTGGTGCTCGCCGGTTTTCGCGACCAGGGCCTTGGTTCGGCTTTGATGGCTGAAGCGGAGGACTTGATCCGAGGCACGGGCGCAACCCAATCGAGACTCGCGGTCGAGAAGGTCAACGTCGATGCGATTCGGCTTTACGAGCACCTCGGGTACATGACAGCCGGCGAGTCGGTGGAAACCTGGCCAGAACCGGTTCCCGACGGGACGCTCCAGCCGGTCCACCATCCCGCCTGGGTCATGAAGAAGAGCCTGTAGCCGTCAGCGCATGCATCAGGCGGTCGACGTCCGACTCGTCATTCCAGTAGCCGCACGAGACCCTGACCCACTGCAGGCCAGGAAGGTCGCGCACGACCACGCCTCGCTCGGCAAGGCGCGCGGTAATCGCAGCCGGGTCGCCTTCCACTTTGAAAGACACCATGGTGGATTGATCGGGATCCGTGGTGAGCTCGAACTTTTCCCCAACTCGCAGGCGGACCAAAGCCGCCATCTGCTTGGCCCGCTCATACCGCCAGCCAGGATGTTGGTCGAGCGCGGTGACCCACGCCTCCAACGTGGGCAGGGAGTGGTGAACGATCTGGAACCGCTGCGCGCCTTCCACATTCATACCGCCAAGGCCAGGCTCATATCGACCGGGATCACTGATGTACAGGGCGCCCGTGCCTTCAGGTGCGCACAGCCATTTCTGGCAGCTCACGGTGTAGAAGTCGACTTCGCCGGCCTCGACCGGTATCGCACCCGCTGACTGCGCACCGTCGACGAGCATCGGCAGTCCGGTGGCGCGCTTCAGCTCTATCACCGGCATGACATGTCCGTTGAGCCATCCCACATGGCTGAGGGCTATGAGGCGGGTCTTGGGCGTGACAAGCGCGAGGATCCGGTCAAAAGCTTCGGCGGCTGGGCGGTGCAGGACCTCGGCGATGCGCAGTCGTGCGCCGCGCGCCGCGAGCGGCGCATTCAGGCCGGGGTGCTCGTTGTCGGTGGTGACGACCTCGTCATCCGGACCGATCCGCATCGCGGCGAGCGCGATGTTGCAGCCTTCCGTGGTTGAGCTGGTGATCGCGATCCTGGATGGATCGACTCCGATCACCGACGCAACGCGGGCAGCTATCTGCTGTTGGAGATCGCGGAACCGGTCGACCCGCGCCGCCCCGCTGCGTCCGGTGTTGAGATCCTCGAGCTCGCCTTTCTGCAGCGCGGCCACTGTCGACTCAGCAAGCGGGCCATTGGTGCCGGCGTTGAAGTACGCGCGCGTTTTGAAGACGGGATAGAGGGCGCGTGCATCTGCCGGCGTCATGCAGGCACGATAGCTCTCAAGGCAAGCCTCAGCCATCCCTCGATTCTTCGCCTAAGGTTGGCCAGGGACCCGAGATGATCACGATCGCCGTCGTTGGAGCGGGCAGCCGAGGCACAACGTACGCACGAGCGGCGGCCGTAACTGGTGTCCCAACCAGAGTCGTCGCGGTTGCCGAGCCGCGGGTTGAATACCGCCAACGGCTTTCCGATGAGTTCGGCGTAGATGCGTCGCGGCAATTCAACGACTGGCGGGAGATGGCCTCGTTGCCTCGGCTTGCGGACGCGGTGATCATCGCAACGCTCGACCAAGAGCACACCGGGCCGGCGCTGGCCTTCGCCGACCTGGGCTACCACATCCTGCTCGAGAAGCCGATGGCAACCACCGAGACAGAGTGCCGCCAGATAGTGCTTGCGGCCAGACGCAACGGCGTGCTGTTGGCGGTGTGCCACGTCATGAGGTACACCCCATCCACACGCGCCCTCAAGGAGCTGCTCGACTCAGGACAGCTCGGGCGCGTCGTCAGCATCAGACGATTGGAGCCGGTCGGGTGGTGGCACTTCGCTCATTCCTATGTGCGAGGAAACTGGCGCAGCGAAGCCGAGAGTTCGCCGATGCTGCTCGCCAAGGCGTGCCACGACATCGACTGGATTCGCTACATGACGGGCCGGCGCTGCTTGCGGGTCTCGTCGTTTGGATCGCTGACACACTTTCGCGCCGAGAACAAGCCCGACGGCGCCGGCGAGCGATGCATCGAATGCTCAGTTGAACAGAGCTGCGCGTACTCGGCTGTGCGCTTTTACACGGACCGCCTGGACCAGAGGAACACGGGCTGGCCCGTGGATGTCCTGACCGCATTCCCAGATCGCGCGTCTGTCCTGGATGCATTGAGAACCGGGCCATATGGGAGATGCGTGTACACGTCCGACAACGATGTCGTCGACCACCAGGTTGTGAACATGGAGTTCGAGGGTGGCCTGACCGCCGCCTTCGGGATGACGGCATTCACGCGGCCCAGGCCTCGGGTTGACAACATCTTCTGCACGAACGCCGAGGTCAGCGGAGACGGCAGACACCTGGAGATCTTCGATTTCCTTTCCGAGAGGTCATCCTCGATCGACGCCAGTCCCAAGGCCGCGGGAATTGACGACGGTCACGGCGGCGGCGACGTGGGGCTGGTGGAAGCCTTCGTCCAGGCAATCGCGCGAGACGATCCATCGCTTGTTTTTGATCCCGAGGAAGCCCTTGAGAGCTACAGGATCGTGTTCGCGGCAGAGCGGTCTCGGCGCAGCGGTAAGACCGTGGAAATTGAAGACCGCTAAGTGCGACTAGCCGCGCTTTCCGCTCCAGATGGCGGAAAAGTGCGGAATCGATAACCGGATTCCGCACCAGATGGCGGAAAAGTGCGGTATCAGGGTGCAGTATCAGATTGGTCGTGGGCGACCCGGGACTCGAACCCGGATGGGTTACCCCACACGCCCCTCAAACGTGCGCGTCTACCAGTTCCGCCAGCCGCCCGGCTGTAAGCCGGTTGATTCTACGCGTCCACCATGGAGAGAAGGGTCGTGACGGTCGCCCAGTTGCGGGTCGTGGCGGTGATCCCAGGAACCCTGGCAGCGAGCCTCTCCCAGAGCGGTGATCGACCTACTCCCTCTGGGTGCCATGAGTAGACCTCGCGGCCTTTGACCGCCAGTACTTCTCGCGGTCCGGCGGATGCGCGCAGTCGCTCCAACAGCTCCGCGGGTGGCGCTGACGACATGAATGTGACCAGGTAACGCTTCGCGTCGGTCGCTTCCTTGTGTAGCGGGTTCCGGCGCACCACCTCGGCCAGGTCATCGCGGGACCGGACCACCACCGCAATGTTGAAACCGAATCGCTTTTTGATCAGAGCACTGACCTCGTCCGCGACGCGCTCGGGCGATTTCTTGCCAGACAGCAC
>DATEGL010000292.1:0-8507 GCA_035280145.1 Candidatus Dormiibacterota bacterium
CTCCGGGCCATCGATGGCCGATTCGAGACCATGGTTGCCGACTTCACGAAACCGCTTGAGCTGCGCGACCTCGACGGAGTTCTGATGGCCAACTCGCTGCACTTCGTGCGCGACAAGCAACCGGTCCTCGAATCGGTGCGCAGTATGCTGCGGCCGGAAGGAAGGTTGCTCGTCGTCGAGTACGGGGCCGACCGCGGCAACCCATGGGTGCCGTTTCCCTTCAGCTACCCGAAGTGGGAAACCATCGCGGCTCGGGCCGGGTTCCGCAACACAACGCTGTTGAAGACCGTCCCAAGCCGCTGGCTCGGCAGCATGTACTCAGCCGTTAGTGACTTTTAGAAGACCTGGCTTTGCCTCTCCGCCGGCTGACCTTCGCGGCCCCGCCACCCGCGGTGGCGCCGCATCCAACGCCGGATCATCACGCTGCGCCGGTCATCCCAGCCGCGCCCACCGCCACCGCCGGGGTTGAAGCGCTTGGTCACGCTGTCGAGCTTGGCGCCCCACGTGACGTACTTCTTGAAGCGCTCCTCCGCCTCCCGGGCGATGCCGATTCGCTCGCCGCGTGTCTCCTCCCGGAAGCGGGCGATGCGGCCGGCGGCCGCGCCCTCCTTCTCTTCGGGAGTGGAGCCTACGTTGAGCTCGGGCAGCGTCCCGATGACGACGATCTGGTCGTCTTCGACGGCGACCTCTACTCCCGTGAACCAGCCGTCCGGGAGCCTTCCGGCAAACCAACCTTTGATCGAACCGAGTTCCTTGTCATCCATGCATTACATAATTACACTGTTATAGATCTGGGGTCAAGGGGAAGAAAGGGAATTCATGACCTCGCGTAAGCTCACCTCCACATGGGCATGATGCCGCCGGGCTCCCACGGGCCCGTCATCTGGTGGGGCGGCTGGGGAGGTCGCCGGCGCAAGCCCGAAAGCGGACCTGCCAACAGCGGCCTGACCGGCGACCCGACACTCGAGCCGCCGCAGCAGCCGGAGGGGCCGAAGGACCTCCGCGGCCGCTGGGAGAGCCTCAAGCAGTCGGTGACCGGCACGACCGCCGCGCTGCCCCAGGTCCTGCGCCTGGTCTGGGAGGCCAGCCGGCCGATCACCCTCGGTCTCTTCATCACCACGGCGATCGCCGGCATCATTCCGACCATCTCGGTCGGGATCACATTGATGCTGACCAACGCGGTCGTGCGCGGCATCCTCATCCACAGCGCGCAACTGCCGGACCAGGTCCGGCTCAACCAGCTGGGGATTCCCTGGGTGCCGGGTCTGACCTTAAGCGCGGTCGGGGTGATCGTCTTCCTGGCCGCGGTGCAGTTCGTGATCTTCGCCGTCAGCGCACTGCTGAACACGCTGCGCAACATCACGCAGCAGCTGCTGCAGAACTCGGTCTCGATGCGGATCCAGCTGATGGTCATGGAAAAAGCCGCGTCGCTCGACCTGACGTTCTACGAAGACCCGGCGTCCTACGACCTGTTGCGCCGTGCGCAGAACGACTCCATCAACCGGCCTGTCCTGATGATCGCCACTGCTTTCGGCCTGCTGCAGACCATCCTCACCCTGGTCACCATGATCGCCTTCCTTTTCGGGGTCAGCTGGATCCTGGCGGTGATCGTGCTGCTGTCACCAGTGCCGGCCTTCATTGCCGACACGCGTTACGGGTGGCGCGGCTACAACATCGCGCGCTGGGGATCCCGCCTCTTGCGACGGATGAACTACCTGGTATCGCTCCTCACGACCGATTCCTTCGCCAAGGAGGTCAAGCTCTTCGGCCTCGGCAGCTACTTCATAGAGCGCTATCGCCTGATCGCGACGGCGTTCTACGACAGCCAGCGCTCGCAGCTCGTCCGCCGCTACCTGACCGGCTTCGGGCTGGGCAACATCAGCACGATCGTTACGTCGGTCACCTACCTGTACATCGCGCTGCAGGCCATCGCCGGCCGGCTGTCCCTGGGCGCCCTGACCGCGTACACGCAGGCGGCGATCCAGGTGCAGAACTCCATCCAGAGCATCCTGGGCGGCTTCTCCGGGATGTACGAGCACAACCTGTACCTCAACAACCTGATCGAGCTGATGGCGATGCAGCCGTCGCTGCCCGTTGCGGCCAAGCCGATCGCCGTGACGGAGCAGCTGCGCGGTGAGATCCGTTTCGAGCATGTCAGCTTCGTCTACCCAGGCTCCGAAACTCAGGCGCTGAACGATGTCTCGTTCACCGTCAAGCCGGGGGAGACGCTCGCCGTCGTGGGGCGCAACGGCGCAGGCAAGACAACGCTCTTCAAGCTCATCTGCCGCCTTTACGATCCGACCGAGGGCCGCATCCTGATCGATGGCGTCGACCTCCGCGACTACGAGCCCGACGATTTGCGCCGCCAGATCGGGGCCATGTTCCAGGACTACGTGGACTACCAGGCGACCGCGTCCGAGAACATCGGCCTTGGCAACGTGCCCGAGATTGCGAACCGCGATGCGGTCGTCAGCGCGAGCAAGCAGGCGGGATCGGACGAGCTCATCTCGAAGCTGCCGGACGGCTACGACACCGCTCTCGGCAAGTGGTTCGACGCGGGCGTCAACCTTTCCGGTGGCGAGTGGCAGAAGGTCGCGCTCGCCCGGAGCTTTATGCGCGAGGAGGCAAGGGTGCTGCTGCTCGACGAGCCGACGTCGGCTCTCGACGCCCAGGCCGAGTACGACCTGTTCGAGCGGCTGCGTTCGCTGGTTCGGGGCCGCACCGCGGTCTACATCTCGCACCGCTTCTCGACGGTACGCCGCGCCGACCGCATCATCTTTCTCGAGCACGGCCAGCTCGTCGAGGAAGGCACGCACGAGGAGCTGATGCGTTTGAACGGACGCTACGCGCGGCTGTTCAGGATGCAGGCGTCCGCGTACACCGGCGAAGATATCGAAGCTCTTGTCGGAGACGTCGGATAGAAAGCTGACCATTGCCGGCGCCGCTCTCGGCGCCGCCACCTTCGCCGTTTACATGATCGGCTCGAATCGTTCGTTCGGCTATGACGCAGCAGCGACCTTCGCCAACTTCGTCGCCACCCCGTCCCTGTGGGATGCGTTCGCCGTCCGCTCGGTCATCCCCACGATCCCGATCACCCAGGTCGCGACCAACGATCACGTCCTGCTTTCCTTCGTCAGTCACCTCATCTACTCCGTTACCGCCTCGAGGAGTGAGGTGGTGTACCGAGTGCTGCCGGCCCTTGCCGGAGGCGCCACCGTGGGCGTATCGACGTCGGCACTGGCCCGCCGGTTCGGGATGCTGGCCGGGATCGCCGCCGGCCTGTACATCGCGACCGACCCGCTGTTCGTCGACAACAGCCGCGACTTGCGTGGCTACAGCCTCGCCGCGCTGGGCTCCGTGGTGGCGACTTTGATCCTCGCGGGCAGGTGGACTCGCTGGCGCCTGCTCGCCTATGCGGTGGTGATGGGCCTGGCCATCGTCGCCCAGCTCTTCGCCGGCGTCGTCCTCGCCTGCCACATCGCCTGGATCGCCACCCGCCGCTCCCGGTCACACCTCATAGAGCTGGCGCCGGCCTGGATTGGGGCTGGGCTGGTCGGGGTCGCCGCTTACGCCGGCATCTACGTGACCGAGCTGACGCGGCACGGGCTGCCGGAGCCGCTGTTCTATCCGACGTTTCCGAGCGACCTCGTCTTCTTCCTGGTCGGGGCGCCGGTGTTGCTGCCAATGGGCCTGTGGCTGTCGAGCGCCGGCCTTGGCCTATGGGTGGAGCGGCGTCACGTATGGCTGTGGACGACCGTCGCGGTGGTCACCGTCGCGGTCCTGGTCCTGTGGCTGGTGCTCCGGCCGGCGTTCCTCTACCCGCGCTTTTTCATATTTCTCGTCCCGGCCTGCGCCTACCTGATGGCCGCCGCGATCGCCCGGTGGTGGGTGCTGGCGCCGGTGGTCGCCCTGGGCGCAGCCGCGGCGGTCATGAGTCAGGCTTCCGGATACACCCAGGACCCGCTTGCCCTACCGGCTGCCGCGGGCGCGGTGGACCGGATCCATGCCGCCGGCGGACGGCCTTGCGTGATCCACAGCGACGAGCAGATCCTGTCCGCGTACACGAGCAGCTTCACGGTGGTGACGCGTTCCGACCAGCTGGCGGCGTGCGACGCGGTGGTGGTGGTCAGCTGGGGACTCGACCTGGGGCTGCGCGATCGGGCAGCGCAGGAGTTTCCGCGCTTGACGACTCTGCCGGCGTACTACCCCGCCGTCGTTCTAGAGCGTTGAGTGAGCGCTGCAGGCGTGTAGGTTCTGGGGCGTCAGCTGCAGGACTCTGACCGCCCTGCCGCGCATGCGGTCGCACCGCCAGCAGAACACGACGGCGTCGATTCCGCCGGGCAGGACCCCTTTCAAAAGCACCTCGCGCTCCTTTTGATGGAGCAACCAGCAGAGTAGGAAGTGCATCGAGCCGGAAGACTGTAACCCGGAACTCGCCGACAAAACTACGTTAACGCGGTAAAAATCGTGTGAAACGGCCCAAGGCCGGTCGATCTGATCAGATCTTGTCAATCATTGCGGCGAGGACGAAGTCGTTCTCGGTCAGCCCGCCCGCCGCGTGGGTCCAGAGCTCGACGCGCAGGGACCCATAAGAGAGGTGGAGGTCCGGGTGATGGCCCTCGGCCTCGGCGATGGTGGCGATCCGATTGACGAGCTCAACGCCGGGGAGGAAGCCCTTGAAGCGGAAAGTCCTGCTCAGCGTCAGGTGCCCTTCCTTCTCCACCACGCTCCAGCCGGAGACCTGGCCCAGCAGCTGGTCGATCTCGGCCGCGGGAAGGGTCGGCGTGCCCGGCTTGCAGACGACGCAGTGCCGCTCGGCGAGAGGCGTTGACATGCCTCTGATCGTAGGCGGGCTAGTAGCCTGCGGGCAGCCTTGCCACGAGCACCGAGGCGGGCGGCATTGGCACCACCGTCTGGGTGCGAACGTCGAGGATCACCTGGCCCGGAGCGCCGGCCACCCGGTAGACGACATGGAAGGCGTCGAGCCAGCCGCCCTCACCGGGATACCCGTAAAGCAAGCCGAGGGAGGTGACTCGGCTGCCCGTCTCTGGAGAATCGATCAGCTTGACCATGGCGCCTGTTCCGGAGGCGAGGAGCTGGCTCCCATCAGGCGATAGGGCGGCCCCTCCTGCGTAAGCGTCCGCGGTGGCGAAGATCGTCACGTTTCCAGACCAGTTGAGCCGGCCGATGGCAAGGGTTGGGGTCGTGCACGCGAACCCAGCGTGTGTCGGCAGAGACGGGATCGGCGCGCAGGTCTTGCCGTCAATCGTCGCTGTAGTGTGTCCCGTGCCGGGATCGACCAGCTCGAGGCCGCCGGTCCGGCCGTCAGCAACGAGGATCGTGCCGTCATGCCAGCCGACAGGCCAGCGATAGGGCTTGTTGGAATCGGTCAGCTCAACACGCGTCTGGGCGTTCAGGTCCTGGACGTAGATCTGGTCCAGAACAGGACGCCAGCGCAAGTCGAACACCGCGACCGCCAGCCTTGAGTCGTCGGGGCTGACCGCGAAGACGGACAGCGATTGCGAGCTGCCCGGCACCCTGGCGGCCAGGCCCGTCGACCCGTCCGGGGCAAGGTAGCGGACATCCGTATCGCCGTCGAGGTAGTACACGCGGTCGTCGGAAGCGCTTACGTCCGGTGGCGCTGGAAGGGTTGCGGCCAGGTTGTCGCAGGTTTGCGTGATGGGGCTCCGCGTATGGGCCTTGATATCGGCGACGGACTCGCCGTTCGTGTCGACCAGCTGGATCGCGTAGGTGGTGCTGTCGTATGGGGGGTGACTCACCACGACTACAAGCGCTCCAGCGGGCGCTGTGGGGGTCTGGTCGGGAGTGGTGCCGCCCGTGTAGAGAGGAAGGGTTACGGTTGGAGCTTCCGTCTCGCATTGGGTTCGGGCCGCCGAGGCGTTCGTTCGGGCGTTCGACGCCCGAGCGCCCGAAGCCCCCGAGCCAAAGTAGCCGTCATTCTCGGCGCAGCCGGTGACGAGCACATGGGATGCCGCCAACAGGCCGAGAACGAAGGTTTTCACCCCACCTGATCCAACGCGGTCGACCGGCCGGCAGTTTCATCTTCGCGGGTAAAATGAGCGTTCCCATGGGCGGCTAGCTCAGTGGGAGAGCGCTTGCCTCACACGCAAGAGGTCGTTGGTTCAAACCCAACGCCGCCCACCAAAAGCGGCCCCGTCGTCTAGTGGCCTAGGACGCAGCCCTCTCAAGGCTGAGATCGCGGGTTCGAATCCCGCCGGGGCTACCACCTCCGCGGTTTCTGAAGGTGCGCCCTGCGCGCGCCCGGCGAGGCTGAGATCGCGAGTTCGAATCCCGCTCGGGCTACCAGAGCTGGCTATTTCCGATCTACCCAAATTTGCGGGCTTAGATCGCGCGTCGATCGGGTTGAGGTTCGAAACCAAACTAGCTCCTACGCGTTCACATGTGAAGCCATGGGCTTGTGCCACGGACGGTGGTGATGGGGTTCAGCGCCTGTACGGCTGACGTGGATTCGCTCGTCGGGCGGCACCAAGTCTGGTTCTGGGCGCAGTGAGGCGCCGCCGCCGCGAGGGCAGCTTCCAGTGGCTTGCGGTGGTGGCGGCTGCGATGCTTGGAGGGCTGGTCGTGGTCACACTGATGTCCACGCGGCTCGCCCACCGCGGTGGGGTCAATCCGAGCCCGACGCCGTCCGCGGCTGCCGCAACGCCGGCAAGCGACTATGGGCCGGCGCCGGCTGGCGTGAACCTCATCTGGGTCCATGATCCGAACCAAGCGGATTGGCTGATCGGTTTCGACTGGTCGGGCATGCCCCGCGGTACGGTCAAGCTGGATCCGGGGCTGGTCGCTGACCCGAACGACAAAATCGGAATGGCCCCCAACGGCCAGCATCTCTCCATCATCGCGGGCAATCTTCCGCCTGCCGCCAACGGGCATTACGGCCCGGGCGGGCCGTTGCAGGTCCTCGACCGCCTCGGCCGGCCGACGTTTTCTGCCCCTGCCAACACCAACCCCCTGTACGGCATCCAGTGGGCGGACGACAGCCGGCACGCGTGCGCGACGACGCAGGATCCGGTTTCGTCCAACTACGAGCTGTGGGTCGCGGACGTGGGTCGTGGGACGACCACGGTGACTCAGATCGCCGGCGGTCTGAGGCCAGGACAAAGCCCCGGTTACCTGCAGGCGTGCAGCGTTCTCAAGGACCGCGTCATCGCAGTCGAGAACGTTGAGGGCTCGGCCGCCGAGGTCTGGGTCCTGCAGGAGTCAGACGCCACGGTCCTTTCGCATCACACCTACCCGGCGGGGGCGCCGTGGGTCGTCGTGGCGAGCAGCGACGGCGAGTTCATCGCGGAGGCAGGCCGCTCGACCCGGATCCGCCGGGTCAGCGACTGGTCGGTCGTGGCCACGCTGGCCAACATGCAGGTCCTCCAGTTCAGCGGTGACGACTCACGGGTGTTCGTGGCGCCGATCGACACCCAGGGAAACACGACTAAGGTCGCCAGCGTCGACTGGCGGACTGGACTGGCGCTGTGGACGGTGGACAAGCCTGTCTTCGTGCCGGATACCAGGGCCATATCCGAGCCCGGCTCGCAGGCGTTCGCGGTCGCGGTCCCGACGGAGCTTGGGGTCCCCTTCCCGACCGTAGTCACGATCGTCGGAGGCGATGGCACGGCGGTCGACCTCGGCACTTACCGCAGTGCCTTCTGAGGAAATTGACCGACCTGGCAGATATGTCATCCCACAGCCAGCGGCATAAGCCGCTCGCGCGAGACCTCGCCCGACTGCAATGTCCTTTCGACAAAGGACCCCGCGCCGTTGGGGACGCTTCGTGGTCAGGTCGAGGGCCGCAGGCTTAGCCGAACCGAACTCGCGGCCAAATATCGTAGCTGTCACCCCGAATCCCGCCGGGGCTACGCCGCTCCAGCGTTGCCGAAGAAGCGCGCCTATGTCGGCTCGGTTAGGCGATGCCACGGATAGAATCCGCTCGCGGTGCAACCGCAGGCCGTAATCGATTTCAGGACAGGTCCGTCCCATCGCACCCTCGTGGGCCACTTCTTCGCCATCGGGGTCTATGTGTTCATCTTCGGCGCGCTGGCCTATCTGGCCTTTCTGAATCAGGGCGGCATCCCTGGGCAACTGCTGCTGATCTACTTGTCGTCTGTCCCTCTCGCCATCGCCATTGGGACCGTTGTCGAAATCGCGCGCGCCGAGAAGCGGCTCGCAGCCCACCACGTGGTTGCAGGCTGCCTAAACGCAGTATTGCTGTGCGGAGTTGGAGGTATCTGGGTCGTTTTCAAGGAACAGGTCATGCTCACCCTGCTCGGGTCGCTCGTCCTCGTCTGGCTCACCAAATACAGCCCAGCCGCGCAGTTCCTGCAGCCACCCAGCTTGAGCGACGTCGCGGGGGTGACGCCTCTCCTCGAACACCGAACGGCCCGCACGGTGGCCACGCTTGCGGGGGCACTTGCACTCTTGGTCGGTGGACTAGGACTCTCTGGCCTCGCCGTCTTCGGCCAGATGCAGCGCCCTGG
>DATEGL010000293.1:0-7221 GCA_035280145.1 Candidatus Dormiibacterota bacterium
GATCCGCACCCACGAGATGCATCGGGTCGCCGAGTTCGGCGTGGCCGCCCACTGGACCTACAAGGAAGGCGGCAAGGACGCGAGCTTCGACCAGAAGCTGTCCTGGCTGCGTAGCCTGCTCGAGTGGCAGAACGAGGTGGGGGACGCGGAGTCGTTCCTCAACACGGTCAAGGTCGACCTGTTCCAGGACGAGGTCTACGTTTTCACGCCGCGCGGCGACGTGATCAACCTCCCGGCGGACTCGACGCCGGTCGATTTCGCATACCGGATTCACACCGAGGTCGGACACCGGTGTCTCGGCGCCAAGGTCAATGGCCGCATGGTGCCGCTCGACTACGCCCTCCAGAACGGCGAGATCGTCGAGATCCTTACCTCGAAGGGTCCCCATGGGCCAAGCCGCGACTGGTTGAACTTCGTCAAGAGCGCGTCGGCGAAGGAGCGCATTCGCAAGTGGTTCAAGAGCCAGCGCCGCGAGGAGAACGTGGCCAAGGGGCGCGACCTCCTGGACAAGGAGCTGCACCGAATGCACCGGGTTTCGCTCGCCGACCTTCCAGACGCAAAACTGCTCGAGATCGCCGGCGTGCACAGGTTCGGCACCGTGGACGACTTCATGGCCGCGATCGGTTACGGCGACCTGTCCCCGCACTCGGTCGTGATGCGCATGGCGCTCAACCTGGAGACTCCCGGCGGAGGAGACATGCGCACGATCCCGCTCATTCCTCAGGTCCAGCCTTCGCCGCGGGTGCTGGTGCGTGGCGAGAAAGGAATCCTCACTTCCATCGCCTCGTGCTGTCAGCCGGTGCCCGGCGACTCGATTGTCGGTTACACGACGCGCGGCAAAGGCGTGACCGTCCACCGAGCCGACTGCATCAACGCGGTCAAAGCGCAGGACACGGCGAGGGTTGTGCCTGTGGACTGGGAGTCCGACGCATCGCACCTCTACCCGGTCGCCATCAAGATCGAGGCCTGGGACCGGCAGGGCCTGATGCGCGACATCGCCACGGTCGTCGCAGAGAATCGCGTCAACATGTCCGCCCTCGAGGTGCACGTGTACGACGACAAGACGGCGGTGGTGTCGGCGACGGTCGAGATCGATTCGCTGGCTCAGCTCTCGCGCCTCATGGAGAAGCTCGAGGCCGTGAAGGACGTCCACACCGTGGCAAGGGAAGCCTCGTGACCCGCGGTTCGGCCCAGATCCAGATCGGCGTCCCGGTCAAGACCGTCTGGGAGGCCCTCGTCTCTCCAGAACGACACGGCTGGTATTTCCGGCTGACGCCCAAGGGCGATTTCAAAACGGGTTCGAGGATCAGCTGGGTCGACGGCGCGGCGAGCTCGACTGAAGAGTCGGAGGTCGTCGAGGTCAAGGCGCCCAGCCGGCTTGTTCTCCGCTCGAGGTTTCTTTTCGCACCGACCTTCGCCAAAGAACCGCCGCACACACTGACCTGGACGATCGCACGGGTGGCCAGGGGTTCCCGCGTCCGCATGGCGTGGGACGCCGGCGAGCTCGTCGCGGGGCTGTTGGCCTCGGAGGCGGACAACATGCTCCGGGGACTGCGGCTGGAGCACGATCCCGCGGCTCAGGCTGAGATCGCGCGGCGGCCGAGCATCGGCCAGATCACTGTCGCGGACGTCACCACTGACCGGATCGCCGATTACCACGAGTTCTTCGACCACCATGCGTTTCGCGACTTCCCGGCGTGGCAGTCGTGCTACTGCATGGAGACGCACCGGACCCAGACAGATGAAGAGTGGGCGGTGCGTACCGCCGGCGACAACCGTCGCGACATGACGCAGGGGATAGAGGAACGCAAGGTCACCGCTCTGCTCGCATACGTTGATGGCAAACCGGTGGGGTGGTGCAACTATGGCGAATCGACCCATCTGAACGGCGTCATGCACCGTTTCGGCCTGAACGTCGCCGAGCAGCAGGGCGTCGGCTCGCTTGCATGCTTCGTGATCGCGGCGCCATATCGCAAGCACGGTGTTGCCAGCGCGCTCCTTGACGTTGCGCTGGAGCGACTGCGGGCGCGAGGCGTGCGGGTGGCGGAGGCATATCCTTCGCGCAGCCAGGACTCGCCCCAGGGCAACTACCGCGGTCCGCTGCAGATGTTTCTACGCGCCGGCTTCGAGCCGTATCGCGAAACCCAGCGCCATCTGATCGTCCGCAAGACGTTGTGAGCGTTCGGGTCGAGGTCACCGCCGACCGACGGTTCGGCACGAACTCCTATCTCGTCGAGGACGAAGTCACACACGACGCGGTCGTAATCGACTCCAACCTCGAGCCCGACCTCGTCATCTCGATGGCGCGGCTGCGAAAGGCCAACGTTAAGGCGATCCTTCTCACGCACACCGATCTCGATCACATCGCCGGCTTGCACGAGCTGCGCGAGGCCTTCGGACCGATCCCTATTGCAGTCCACGAGTCAGAAAACGAGGTCGTGGCGAAAGGTCAGCCGCTGCGCCGGGAGTTCGCCCCGATCGCCACCCAGCTCGATCGCACAGACGCGCTGATCGAGGGCGAGCCGTACCTCGCCGGCTCGCTGGAGTTCGAGGTCCTGCACACGCCTGGGCACAGCCCAGGCGGCGTCACGCTGAAGATCGACGGCTACCTGTTCACAGGGGATGCGCTTTTCGCGGGTTCGATTGGCCGCTCCGACTTCGCGAACTCCGATGGTCGGGCGCTGATCGACGGCATCAAGACAAAGCTGCTGTCGCTGCCTGACGACATGATCGTCTACAGCGGCCACGGCCCGGCGACGACGATCGGCCGCGAGAGGCGGATGAACCCCTTTCTGACCAACACCCCCGGATAGTGCGGACTATCCGTGGTTCAGGGTCAGGACCACGATCAGCGCCGGGCCCAGCAGGATCAACCAAAGCGTCGGGAACACGCACCCCACCGTCGGGAGCAGGATCTTCAGCGAGGCTCGGGCTGCCTCGGTTCGAATTTTCAGCCGGCGCTTGACCCGCATCTGGGCGGCGTGGGCCGCGATGGTCCGCGCGATCGGCACTCCGGTCCGTTCGGCGTAGAGGATGCCCCTTACCAGCGACGTGAAGTCGTCGATCCCGGTCGCCAGCGCCATCTCTTCCAGCGCCTGCGCCCGTGGCCGGCCGAGCTGGATCTCTCGCAGCGCCCGGGCCACGAGCAAGGTCAGGGAATCGTCCTGGTGCCTGACGAGCTGCTCCAACGCGCGGTCGAGGCCGAGGCCGGCCTCCATGCTGATCGCAACGACATCCAGGGCGTTGGGCAGCGATGCTTCGAGCTCTGTGCGTCGCTGGCGCACGAGCTGGTCGAGCCACACCACAGGTAGATAGAAACCGAGCGCCAGACCGACGAGCAGCGCAACGACGATCGCGATCGGCGTGCCAACAAACAATCCGACCGCAGTGCCGATCGCACCGAGACCGGCCGCGGCCGCAATCCGAAGGGTCTGCAGACCTGCGGGGTCGAGGTTGTATTGATTGCCGACGAAGTCGAGCTGGCGGCGGAGGTTCTCGGCCTGCGCTTCCGGAGTGAGGCGCGTGACCTGGCTCTCGAACCATCGGCGCAGAGGTCCGAACAGTCGCTCGGCAAACGGTTTCTCGAGCTCGAGCGCGACCGCGCTCTGGCCCAGGCCGACCTCCTGGCGCGCGAGCCGCTCACGGGCCAGCGCCGCGGCGTCCGCCGCGCGGGACGCGATGATGCCCATGGTCAGGAGGTACGCGCCGATCGCGGCACCCGCACCGATGACGATTGGCAAGACGTTCATGCGATCGCCGTCAGGCGCCGGATGAGCAGGTTGCCGATGAACAGCAACACCGCCGCGACCGCAAGCAGGAACCAGCCGAGCGGGTTCGTGAGCATTGGCAGGAAGTAGTCACGGACCACGAAGTACAGCAACAGGGCGGCGATGATGGGGAGGAGCGTGATCACCAGCGCGCTGGCGCGGGACTGGGCCGTTGCGGCCAGAACCTCGGAGCGCATCTCTTCACGCTGCCGCATGGTATCGGCGAGCGTGATCAGGATCGCGGGAAGGTCGCCGCCTACCGAGCGCTGAATCGTGATGACCATCACCATCAGACGCAGATCGCTGCTGCCGATCCGTTTCACCATGTTGTTGAGGGCGCTCTCCACCGAAGCGCCCAGCTCGATCTCCCGACGCGCGAGCGCGAACTCGTCGGCAATCGGCGGCCCCGCGTTGTCGGTCACCGAGGCGAACGATTGGGCGACCGACTGACCCGCCTTCATAGAGTTGGCGATCAGCTCCATCGCACGGGGCAAGCCCGCATTGAACTGCTGCAGGCGGTGCCCCCTGCGATTGCGGAGATACAGCGCCGGCAGCAAGTAGCCGATCACCGCCATGACGAGAAACTCCGGTCCGATGCCGAATCGCAACAGCCCGACGATGGCGAGCACAAGCGCCACCGCGAGCTGGATGAAGCGAAACTCGTACGGCCGCAGCTCGAGGTCGGCGCTGACGAGGTCGCGTTGCAGGCTGCTGGTTCTCTGATCGCTCGCGATCCACGACGGCGTGCCTGTGGTCTCGAAGCGGCGCCTCAGCTGCTCCCGGACGTCAGCCAGCGTTCGATAGGACGCACGAACCTGTTCCTGCGGGCCTCCTACCTGCTGCGAGCGGAGCATGCCGTAGACGACCAGACCGACCCCGATGGCCGCCGCGACGGCGACCAGGATGATCAGGTTCATGACCTAATGGGTCGAGAAGTGCCAGCGGTTGTCTACGTCTTTCGGACCTACTCCGGTGGCGGACGAGACGCTGGGGCACTGCGTGTCAGGGCCGGTGGGCACGCTCCCGTAATCCGTGAACGACTCCAGCTCGTATTTCATCGACGAGTTGTTCTGCAGCCAGAAGAGGTACTCGGAATCGCAGCTCGTCATCAGGACGGTGAGGCTGCTTGTCACGACGCCCGCGGCGCTCGATCCGTTGGCCGGCCCCACGCGCAGCACGTCGATGTCGCGAAAGACGGTCAGCACCACGGCCCGGCCTGGGGTCTGGCCGAAGATGGACGTGTTGATGGTCGCCAGCATCGTGATCCGGTCGCCGACCTGGACGTAGCCCCCCACCCCCACCTGCTCACTGGTGGGCACGGTGACCGCCACCCAACCCTTGGGGATGGGCAGGTAAGCCACGTCGCTGGTGTTGACCAGGTCGCCTGACGAGACCACGAGGTTGGCCGTCACCGCCTGACCGGCCAGGATGTCCACGCGGGCGCCCTTGCCGGCGACGTCCTTGAAGGCGGTGAAGGCGGCGGCAGGCGCCGGGCTGATGGCGGCCAGGGTCAGGTCTGACGCCTGGATCAGCGTGCGGGCCTTGATGTCGTGGCTCGCGACCACGACCTTGTTTCCGCTCGTGCTTCCCTGGATGAGGGGCAGGCTGGCGATGCCGGCGGCGGTCGCGAACGCGAGGACGGCCAGGACGGCGCCAACGACGATGTAGAGGCGCCCGCTGCGGCGGGCTCGGAGCGCGGAAGTTGCTATCGACATCTATTTGCGCGCGCTAGCTTCACAAAATGGGACGGCGGAAAGCAACTCATTCCACAAGAACGGCCTCCACGAGGGCTGTGCTGATCCCGTAGTCGCTGCCTACCGCGGTGCCGGCGCCGACCGCCGCGGAGACGGTTAGCGTCCCGCAGTAGATCGTGCCGTCGATGGTGCTGGTGCCGTTGACCGCGTAGGAGCAGGCTCCCGGCCAGAAGATGGACCCCAGGAGCCAGGCTCTGGCGGCGGTGCCCTTGATCGCGATCTGACCGGTGCTCGTCGTTGGCGACCAGATCAGCAACCTCGTGCACGCCCGATCGCCGGAGGGGCACCAGGCCGAGGCTGCGCACGACGCGTCGCCGGCCGGCGCCTGGCTGCAGGGGGCGGCAAACCAGGTATAGCCGCCCCCGGCGGAGTCCGCGGGTGCGTTGGGCGGGCAGGCCGAAATCGAGCATGGCACTGAGCCGAAGGAGCACGTCCCGACGCATAGTGCCCCGCCTCCAGCAACGCAGGTGCCGGTTGAGAAGCCGGCCTGGTTGACGAACTCGAGCGTCACGTCCCGAGCCAGGAGCTGGGCTCCGTTCAGGCAGATACCGCCCCCGCCGGCGAAGCCCGAGCCGTTGAAGTAGTAGAACCCCGGATCGAGGACCGCGCCTCCTGCGCCTGCGGCAGCCGCTTTGAACGTGGCAATGCTGTTGGACCACAGTGTGGCCTGGCTCGTCGAAACGGTCTCGGTGGCGACTCCGATGGGCAGGTTCAGGATGTATTCGGAGCTGTAGCCGTTCGCCGTGTCGCCGACCGTGTTCGTCCAGCCCGCGCCCGGTGTGTAGGTCTGACCGGCCGCGATTCTGTACGCCTCGTCTGTGATCGCCAGGTCGCCAGAGACGGTCGTCGCGCCGGACGTGGCGTTGACGGCCGTGGTCGTCGCCACCGCTACCGGCGTCGAGCCGGTCTGGTCCAGTGGGGCAGCGGCGGCTCCCGACCACTCGGTGATCTGTACCTCGCCAAAGTTGGTCGCCGGGTTGAGCGCGAACTGCGCCGAAGAGATGCCGCCCGGGTTGTTGGGGTAGTACCAGATCTCGGTTCTGCCTGCTCCGGTCTGGTTCGCCAGCACGGCGACCACCCATCCCGCGGGCGCGGTCGCCTTGTTCGGGGACCCGTCTGACGTGAGCGTGGCCACCAGCAGCGTGCCCGCCAGGCTTGCCGAGGCCAGCGTTCCCGTGACGAAATGCCTCAACCGCGCGCTTTCCGGTCCGACCTGACGGTTGGTGATCCCGCCGCCTTTCAGGCTCGTGAAGTCCAGGTAGCCGTAGCAGCTGGGCTTGAAGTGATAGATGCCGCCGGCGTCCTTCACCGGGGCGGAGGTGCCGGCCTCGGCTGTACCCACCGTCGCGCCGCCAACCACGAGGTTCGGATAGACACCCGCTGGACTGCATGCCGCGCCCCCGGGCAGCGTCGCGATCGCCGCCGGGTCGGTGTTCGGCTCCGGCGGAAGCGTCGCCGGCAGGGGCGGCACCGGGTGGGGGCCTGCTCCGGCCGCGCACGGGTTTGGATTGATGGCGGCGTCCCCTGCGGAGAGGTACGCGCTGGTGCCGCCGGTGCCGCAGGTCATCGCGTTGTGTCCCGACTGCTCGTAGCCGTCTGCGCAGACGGCGTTGCTCGACCCGGCGTTGGCTCCCGCTACGCAGGCGCCGCCCGCGTTGACCCAGGTCTGGCCGTTGACGTAAACGGCGACGTTGCCGAAA
>DATEGL010000294.1:0-9841 GCA_035280145.1 Candidatus Dormiibacterota bacterium
GGTCACCAGCGGGTCGGAACCGTTTTCGCGCAAACACGCCTCGGCACGGCTGAGGTCCACGTCGGCGGCGGCCATGACCCGCATGCCGGGCATGGTCGACACCTGATCCACCACGCCGCGGCCCATTCGTCCGATCCCGACAACGCCGACACGAATCGGCTCGGGCCGACTGCGTAACTCGGCCAGGTACACCGGTGCGTTAGACGCCGGCCAGGCGAAAGAAGCCCCCAAATGAAACCGGGGTTAAGATTGGATTCTCCTGGGGGCCCACATTGAAATTATGAGGGGGGCTTCTGTCATGCCGAAAGGAAACAAGAGGACCAGGTCAGACTGGTCGCGTCGAGAGTTCCTGAAAACAGCGGGTGTGGCCGCCGCCACGCTCGCATTCCCCGAGATCATCATCTCCTGCGGCGGTCAATCTTCGACGGGCCCAAGCACGACCATCCCCAAGGCGCGCAAGGGTGCCTCCATCCGGCTCCTCCAGTGGACCAGCTTCGTGAAGCCGGCCGACGCCGAGTTCAAGCGCCAGGCCGCTGAATGGGGCGCCGCCAACGGGGTGACAGTGGCGATCGAGACCGTAACCGGCGACCAGCTGCAGCCCAAGACCGCTGCCGCGGTCGAAGCCAACTCAGGCCCGGACATCATCCAGATGCAGTACGGCTGGCCCCACCTCTACACAGATTCCTGTCTCGACGTGAGCAACGAGGTCAACATCCTGATCGGCAAGCTGGGCAAGCCGGACCCGGTAAACGCAGCCTTCTGCCAGGTCGACGGCAAGTGGAGGGCGATCCCGTACACCATCGTCCCGAATGCCTGGACCTATCGCACCGACTACTTCCAGCAGGCGGGCGTAAGCAGCTTCCCGAAGACCTGGGACGAGCTCACCGCCGCGGCCGCCAAGCTGAAGACCACCGGCAAGCACATCGAGCAGACCGACGGCCATGCCTACGGCGACTCGCTGACCATGTGGAACCCGGTGCTCTGGGGCTTCGGGGGCAAAGAGGTCAACGCCGACGGCAAGACGGTCGCCATCAACTCCAAGGAGACTCGCGACGCCATCAGGTGGGCGCAGGGCGCGGTCCAGGCTGGATTTGTGGTGCACCCCGAGTGGCTCGACCCCGACAACAACCAGGCGTACCACGCGGACCGCATCAGCGGAACGCTGAACGGTGCCAGCATCTACATCCGGGAGAAGATTGAGTTCCACCACTACACGGACGTGACGAACAACGCGCCGATGCCCAGCGGTCCCAAGGGCACGTTCGCGATGAACCTGATCTTCAACCACGCCGTCATGAAGTGGTCGCCGGACGCCGAGACGGCCAAGGCGATGCTTCTCGCCCTGATGGAGAAGGACACCTATCTGAAGTGGACGGCGATCGCGGCCGGCTACAACGCAGGCCCCTTCGATGCGTTCCACAACGACCCCGTCTTCGCGGCCGACCCCAAGCTCAAGGCCTTCCAGGACGTTGTGGCGCCGGGTAAGTGGCCGGGCTGGCCCGCCCTGCCGAGCAAGAAGACGGCGCAGGCGCAGACGCAGTACATCGTGGCCGACATGTTCGCCAAGGCGCTTGCCAACGGTGGTACCGGTGACATCGAGGCCGCGGTCAAAGGCGCCGAAACGTCGCTGAAGGCGATCTTCGAGCGGCCCTGACGGCAGGTAGCCTGGTCGAGTAGCGATGGGGACCGCAACGCGCGCTGCCGTCCCCGCGTGGAGCCGGCGGCGGGTGCGGATCTTCGACCGAGAGGCGCCGCTTGGCTATCTACTGCTCGTTCCGACGTTGCTCGTGCTCGGCATCTTCCTGCTGTATCCGTTCTTGTTTGGCATCTGGCTATCGATCACGGACTCCGAGCTCGGGAACCTGGGCAAGTTCATAGGCCTGGGCAACTACCGCTTCGAGTTGCGCAACACCGATGGCGTCTTCTACACAGCCCTGGTCAACACGTTCCTCTACACCGGGATCACGACCGTGTTCAAGCTCGGACTGGGCCTGATCATGGCGCTGTTGCTGAACCAGGCCTTCCCCTTCAGGCGCTTCGTGCGGGCGGCCCTGCTGCTTCCGTACATCATTCCGACCGTTCTCAGCTATGAGGCGTGGAGGTGGATGTTCGACCCCACGTTCAGTGTCATCAACTGGCTGCTGGTGCACATCCACCTGGTGCCTTACCCGGGGCCCAACTGGCTAGGAGTCACGAGCAACGCGATGGCCGCACTGATGATCGTCAACGTCTGGCGTGGCACGCCGTTTTACGCCATCGCGTTCCTGGCCGGCATGCAGGTCATCCCAGTGGATCTCTATGAGGCGGCAAGGGTCGACGGCGCGACCCGCTGGAAGCAATTCACCAACATCACTCTGCCGCTGCTTCGGCCTGTGCTGCTGGTCGTCCTGCTTCTTTCCACGATCCTGACGTTTGCTGACTTCCAGGGTCCCTTCGTGCTCGCCAACGGGGCACCCTACAACAGCACGCAGCTGCTCTCGATCTGGGCCTACCAGTGGGGCATCCCCGGCGGCGCCATCGGCATCGGCGCCGCCATCTCGCTGGTGTTGTTCCCGCTGCTCACCCTGGTGGTCGCCGGTGTCCTCTTCCTGCTGCGGAGGCCCGAGTAGATGGCCACTGTGGCCCGCCCCGCGCTCGGCAAACGGCCGGCTGGCCGCGTCATCGGCGACAGGTTTGTCGGACGCGCGATCCGCGTCTACCTGCCTTTGCTCCTGCTGCTGGTCGTGACGCTGTTCCCGTTCTACTGGATGGCGGTTACGTCGTTCAAGTCGGCCTCGGAGCTATTTGATTTCTCGGTCAGCCCGCTCTGGGTCCGGCAGCCCACCCTGGAGTGGTACCACCACCTGTTCACCGAGACGAACTTTCCGCACTGGGCGTTCAACACGGCGGTGGTGGCGACCGTCTCCACCCTCATCTCGCTCTTCTGCAGCATCCTGGCCGGCTATTCGCTCGCACGGCTCCGCTACCGCGGCGCCGATTCCATCGGTTGGGGGATTTTTGTCACCTACCTGGTCCCGCCCACGCTCCTCTTCCTACCGCTGACCATAGTCATCCGAGAGCTGCACCTCTTCAACAACCTGTGGGCGCTGATCCTCACTTATCCGACGTTTCTGATTCCCTTCTGCACCTGGATGCTCATGGGCTTTTTCAAGGGCATTCCGCGCGAGCTGGAGGAGGCTGCGTTGGTGGATGGCGCCACCCGAATCCAGGCCATGGTGCGCATCGCGATACCTCTGGCGCTGCCGGGCATCCTGGCCGCCGCCCTCTTCGCGTTCACCCTTTCGTGGAACGAGTTTCTCTATGCGCTGATCTTCATGAACGACAGCCTCGTCAAGACGATCCCGGTTGGCGTGACCCAGGAGCTGATCCACGGCGACGAGTTCTTCTGGGGCGAGCTGATGGCCGCTGCGCTCCTGGGGTCGGTCCCGGTCGCCGTCCTGTATTCGTTCTTCGTCGACTACTTCGTCGCAGGCATGACCGCCGGGGCCGTCAAAGGCTGACCGCGCAGCGGCTTACTCGATCACTCCGGTCCCGAAGCCCCGGGCGAAGGTGTCTGCGAAAAACGCGCACAGCAGGGCAATCGGAGCCACACCGAGCATGATCTCTGCAAACGTCGGCCCCGGATCATCGATGTCGACCAGGTTGCTGCCGACGTCCGCCATCAGGGTGCTCTGGCTCGGATCGTTGACCAGGGTGAACGTGTACAGGTAGTCGTTGAAGACAACCGCAACCGCAAACAGGGCGACCGCGGCCAGGGCGGGCACAGAGAGCGGAAGGACGATGTGGCGGAGGATCTGCGTCGCGCTCGCGCCCTCGCACCGGGCCAGGTCGAGCACGTCGGGCGGCAGCCGGTTGAAGAACATCCAGAGGACCCAGGTGCCAAACGGTATGACGAGGCTTGGGTAAGTGACTATCAGCGCAAGCAGGGAGCTGGTCAGACGGAGCCGGGTCAGCATCAGCGCGATGGGGAGGAACAGGACGCCGGGAGGGAGGAGGTAACTTGCGAATAGGCTCAGGGCGATGCCGCGTGAGCGCGGGAGCCGATGGTAGACGAGCGCGAACGCTGCGAGCGTGCTGGCCACGAGACTGATCGCGATGGTCGACCCCGTGACCAGGGCTGTGTTGAATGCCAGCCTTCCGAAATCGGTGGAGCTGAGCAGTCCTCCGTAATGCGCCAGCGTGAAATTGGCGGGCAACCAGGGGTTGCCCGCCACGAGCTGCTCCTTGCCGGCTTTCAGCGAAGCGACGAGCATCCAGTAGAGGGGCAAGATCGCGAAGACGACCATCACGCCCAGAAACATCGCCCAACCGAAACGTCGGACGTTCACTGCCGGACGACCGTGCGCAGCATGTAGGCAATCGCGAGCAGGTAGACGGGTACCAAAGAGAACGCGATCGCCGCACTGACGCCCAGGTCGCCGTCGCGGAGGGCGACCAGGAACGCCATGTGAGGGATGGTCTGCGTGTGGTTCGCCGGTCCGCCGTTGGTGAGGATGTGGATGATGGCGAAATCACCAAAGGTCCCCATGATCGACAGGACGGCGGCCAGCGCCAGAGCCGGTTTGAGCAGCGGCAGGATGACGTAGACGAAGCGCTGCCAGCTGTGCGCGCCGTCGACCACTGCCGAGTCCAGCACCTCCGTCGGGATCGAACGCAGACCGGCGAGCAGCAAGACGACGAACAGTCCGACCCCGTGCCAGATGTTGACCGTGATCAGGCTCGCCATCGGCAACGGGCCGAAACTCCCGAGCCAGTCGATCCCGTCGCGACTCCAGCCCAGCGTCATCAGCGTGTAGTTGATCGCGCCGTGCACGTTGCTGAAGAGGTAGTACCAGGCCATCGTCCCGGTGATGGTTGGGAAGATGAACGGCAGAAAGATCAGCGCGTACACGATCCGGCGGCCGGGAAACGGACGCGCGAGGGCGAATGCGATGGCCATGCCGAGGGCGGACTTCGCGCCGATGCTGACCACTGTGTAGACGGCCGTGTTGACGACGGCGTCGTGATATGTACCCAGCTGGAGTAGGTAGCCGAAGTTGGCCAGGCCGACGAAGCTCCCGAGCTCCCCGACCTGGGCGTTGCTGACGCTGAACCACCCCTCGAGGCCGAGTGGAAACGCGATGAACGCCACGACGAACAGCAATGCCGGGCTCAGCAGCAGAAGCACTGGCAGGAAATTGCGCACGGCTTGGATCCGCTGCCGGCCTCCAGCGTCGCCTGGTGCCTGGCCGACTAGGATTTTGTTGTGGCGTCCGTCACCTACGAACACGTCACAAAGAAGTTTTCAGCCGAGACCACGGCTGTCAATGACCTCACCCTGGAGATCCGGGACACCGAGTTCATGGTTCTTGTCGGGCCCTCCGGCTGCGGCAAGTCGACTGCGCTGCGAATGCTCGCAGGCCTGGAGGACATAACCTCGGGCCAGATCAGGATCGGCGACCAGGTCGTCAACGACATGGCTCCCCGCGACCGAGACGTGGCCATGGTCTTCCAGTCCTATGCGCTGTACCCGCACATGAGCGTCTACGACAACATGAGCTTCGGCCTCAGAATGCGGGGCGCCCCAAAGGCGGAGGTCGAATCGCAGGTCAAGGAGGCCGGCCGGATCCTCAGGCTCGCCAACCTGCTTGCTCGCAAGCCGCGTCAGCTTTCTGGCGGCCAGCGGCAGCGCGTCGCCCTCGGCCGCGCGATCGTCCGTCAACCTCGAGTCTTCCTGCTCGACGAGCCGCTCTCCAACCTGGACGCAATGCTTCGTGTCCAGACGCGGATCGAGCTGCAGAAGATGCACCAACGGCTGGGCACCACCTTCATATACGTCACCCACGACCAGGTCGAGGCGATGACCATGGGCGACCGGATCGCGGTCATGAAAGACGGCGTGCTGCACCAGGTCGCGCCTCCCCGTGAGATCTACGACAAGCCGGTGAACATGTACGTGGCAGGCTTCATCGGCAGCCCGCGGATGAACTTCGTGCCGGTCACGACCTCCGACCACCGTGCCAAGGCATCCGGCTTCGAGCTCGACCTGCCCACGGCGCCGGGCCTCGAGCGCGGCGTCCTGGGCATCCGGCCCGAGCACTTTCTGCCGACGGCCTCGGACGACGCCGCCATCGACCTCAAAGTCGAGGTGCTCGAAGTGCTGGGCTCGGACCAGTACATCTACGGCAAGGTCGGGTCGGACGACATCATTGCGCGGGTGGACCCCCAGCTCAAGGTCGACGTCGGCGACCATGTCCGCCTGGAGGTCGACATGAAGCGGTTGCACTTCTTCAACACTGAGACCGAGGAGGCAGTCTTCTAGAGGCGCGGCCGAAAACCGGCGCCGAGAGATTCGGCGATCCAGGGGGCCCAGATGCGGGTGAAGCGACGAGCAGCGGAGCGAGTGCATCTGAACCGCTGCATGAGCGAGCAGCGCAGGAGCTGAACCCGCAGATGGGCCGCATTGGGCGCCGAAGATCCGGCGACGGCTTTTCGGCCGGGCCTCCGGTCCGTCCTTCAGTGTTTGACCCGCCGCCTTTCGATCAGCTCGTCGGCGTCAAAATCCGAAGACCGCACCCAGCGCAGCAGGTTTTGCTCGGTCGCGATGACCCGTTCGGCGGCCCCCGAGAGCTCCGCTGCGATCTCGTGCGGGATGAGCAGCACGCCATGCTGATCGCCGTGCAGAAGGTCGCCGGGGTTGACCTCAAGGCCGCCCACCGTCACCGGCCGTCCGGCGGACTCGACGCGCACATAAGCGTGCGAGACCCCCGGTCCGCGGGCGAAGAAATGGAAGCCCATCGCGCGCGCCTCTTTCAGGTCGCGCACGCATCCGTTGGTGACACAGCCGGCGCACCCGAGCGCTCCAAAGATGGTGGCGTTGACCTCGCCCCAGAGCGATCCATGGCCAGAAGGCTCGTCGAGGTCCTGCACAACCACCACGCGCGGACCCGCCACCTCGCGCACGTGTTCATAGAGCGCCGTCTGGTCGCTGTGTCCCTTCCCGCGTGACCGAATGGTTGCAGTCGCGGCGTAGCCCACCATCGGCCCTAGCTCGGGGAAGAGGCAGCGCACCTCCATCGACATGTAGCCCTCGTCCCTGGGCCGCACCTCAAAGGTCTCGACCGCGTTGCTCAGAGTGGGTGTGTCGAACCGTTTGAGCGCTTCCAGGATGGCCGGGCCCAGCGGACCGTCAGTAGCCAGTTTTGGCCGCCTCGCGCTTCACACCACGCAGCGCCTCGAGCACGCGCGCTGCGCCGGCGCGCAGGAAGACTGAGTCGTTGTCGACATTCAGCATTCGGAACCCGGCCTCTCGCCAGCGGATAGCCGTCTCCGGCCCTGCGCAGTGGATGCCGGCGATCAAGCCGTGGCGGATGCAAGCTTGCAAGATGGTCTCGATCAGGCGCCGATGCTCCGGCGTGCTCGCGGTGGCGTCCGGCTTCATGCCATGCGTGACGGCCAGGTCGTTGGGCCCGACGTAGACCCCGTCCACGCCCGGCACGGCCAGGATCTGGTCCATGGCCGCCACCCCCTCGACGGTTTCGATCATGACGACACAGACGACAGCGCGGTTGGCGGTCTCCGGCCCGAAGCCGTTCATCAGCTGCGCGGCGCGGGTCGGTCCCCAGGAGCGGTAGCCATCGGGCGGATAGCGGCACGCGCCGACAGCCTTGCGTGCATCTTCCTCGGAGTTGACCATCGGCACGATCACGCCATCCGCACCCGCATCGAGTGCCTTCATGATGTCTGCGGGCTGGTTCCAGGGCACCCGCACGAAGGCCGGCGTCCCGGTCGCAGAAAGAGCCTGCAGGATGGGCACCATCTGGTCATAGCCGATCAGCCCGTGCTGCGTGTCGATGCAGACCCAGTCATAGCCCGCGCGGCCCATCAGCTCCGCGGTGACCGGGCTGGGGATGACGCACCAGCCACCGACCGTAGGCTCTCCGCGGTCCCAGAGCTCGCGCAGCGTCACCGTCTGAGTCGAGCTCCGAGCCTGACCCCGTTGACCACGTAGGAGGGCTCCTCTCCATCCAGCACGCGGGTCAGGTTGTCGCGCACCACCTCCAGCGCTCGAGCCTCGGCCTCCAACGCGGCGCCGGCGACGTGCGGAGACAGGAAGACGTTCTCCATCCGGCGCAGCGGGTTGTCGGCCGGCGTTGGCTCCTCCCCAAAGACGTCGAGCGCGGCGCCGCCGAGGTGTCCGGTCTCGAGGGCGGCGATGAGCGCGTTCTCGCTCACGACCGGTCCGCGTGAAGCGTTGATCAGATACGCCCCCTTTTGCATGCGCCTGAGCGCGGCGGCGTCGATGAGGTGATGGGTCTCTTCGTTCAGCGGCACGTGTATGCAGACGACGTCGGCGAGCTCGAGCAACACTCCGAACGAGACCCGCTCCACGTTCGCGACGCTCCTTTCGACGACGTCCGAATAAACCACGCGAGCGCCAAAGGCCGTAAGGCGCGCGGCCAGGGCCGAGCCCACGTTGCCAAGGCCCACTAGGCCGATCGTGAGCGCGCCCAGCTCGCGGCCTATCATCTCGGGTTTTGGCCAGGCGCCCTCCCGCATGCGCCGGTCACCCCACGCACCGCGCCGGATCAGGTTGAGGATTGCCATGACCGTCCAGTCGGCCACGGCGTCTCGGTTGTAGCCGGCGGCGTTGGCAACCGCGATTCCAAACTCGGCCGCGGCGCGGTCATCGATGACGTCATAGCCGACCGCCGGCATCTGGATCAGCAGGCAGCGGGTCATGTGCTGCAGGACCTCGCGCGGAAGGCGGTGGGCGTGGCGCTTGTCGGCGATGACGAGCTCGGCGAGGGAGCACTCGCGCAGGACCGCCTCCGGAGCAGGTGGGTCGGGAACGGTCACCACGTCCACCGCATGACGGCCGGCCAGAAGCCCTTCGACCTGCTCTTTCGAATACGGAGACAAGCAGACGATGCGGACAGGCACCGGCCGTCAGGCTATCACTAGCAGGAAACGCTCGACGGCAAGAAACTCGAGGAGGATGGGCATGGGTTCGTTGGCCGGCGTTGCGGTCGTCACCGGCGGAGGCACCGGGATCGGCAGAGCAGTGGCGCTTGGTCTCGCCGAGACTGGATATTCAGTCGTTGTGGCAGGCCGCCGCGAGGAGCCCCTGGAGGCGACCGCGGTGGAGGGATCAAAGGCGGGGGCGCACATGCTCGCCATTCCCACCGATGTCAGCGACCCCGGTTCGGTGAAGGCGATGTTCGCCAGGACGGTGCAGGCGTTCGGACGGCTGGACCTCCTGTTCAACAATGCCGGCCTGTCAGCTCCATCTGTGCTCCTGGAGGACGTCACCTTCGAGCAATGGACTGCGGTCGTCGGCGCCAATCTGACGGGAGCATTTCTCTGCACGCAAGAGGCGATCAAGGTCATGAAGAATCAGCAGCCTCGCGGTGGACGGATAGTCAACAACGGCTCGATATCCGCTCACGCTCCGAGGCCGAACTCCGCTCCCTACACCGCCACGAAGCACGCGATCACCGGCCTGACCAGGTCGACCGCGCTCGACGGCCGCAAGTACGACATTGCCTGCAGCCAGATCGACATCGGCAACGCGGCCACGGAAATGACGCAGGGCATGGCCTCGGGCGTCCCGCAGGCGAACGGCGAGATTGCCATCGAGCCCCGAATCGAGCTGGAGCATGTGGTCCGCGCGGTCCTGTACATGGCCAGCCTCCCGCTCGAGGCCAACGTTCAGTTCATCACCGTGATGGCGACGAAGATGCCCTTCATCGGCCGGGGATAACATCCACCGCCGGAGGAGGTGCAAGAGATACCAGACCATCCCCTGACCGGAATCCGCGTGATCGAGGTCGGCAACTACATGGCCGGCCCTTTCTGCGCG
>DATEGL010000295.1:0-6617 GCA_035280145.1 Candidatus Dormiibacterota bacterium
AACACCGAGGGGAACGAGACCAGCCAGTTGAGTCCAACCGGGCCGACGTCGGCCGGTGGGTAGAACACGGTCCGGACCAGGCCACCCATCTCATACAGCCGGCGGTCGGCCCAGCGGACGGGACCGCGTGTGATCACCTCGACGTCGGCACCGTGCTCGTGAAGAAACACCGCTGTCTCGAGCGCGCTCTGGCCGGCGCCGATCACGCCCACGTGCAGGCCGCGGTAATCGTCGAACCGGATCTGCTCGCCAGTGTGGGCAGCCAGCTCGCGAGGCAGCCGGTCGGCAAAGTCCGGCAGGTTGGCGAATCCTTGAACACCCGTGGCGATCACGACCCTCGAGGCGCCGATCTCGCGACCATCGCTGATCTGAAGCGTGAAGCCGTTTTTGCCTTCCTCGATGCAGCTGACCGACGCCGGGTCGACCTCACCAACGGCGTAATCCCTGAACCAGTCGCCGTAATCCAGGAACAGACTGATCGGAACTGGCTCTTGCCGCGGAATCCCGTGGCGCTTGATGTAGGCGTCGAGGTCAAAGCGCCGGCCGGGGTCAGAAAGGCTCGACGCACTCCATGGCGACCTCAGCGACATCTGTGGCGGCATCGCGCGCCAGAAAGAGAGAGGACGGCCGAAGACCTGGGCTTTGACGCCGGCCGCCCGGAGATGTGCAGCCACGGACAGGCCGTATGGACCCGCGCCGACGATCGCGACTTCGGGATTGATTCGCTCTCCCATTACCCGGGGCAACAGTAGCCACGCCCGTGCCGAACATGAATGGGCGGTCTGGGCCGGCAAAGGCGTGTGTCACGCCCGATGGGCGGCGCGTCCCAGATCAGGGAGCGAACACGCAAAGCTGAAGGACGCGCTCGACCTATGGGACATTTTGCTCATGCGCGTTGGGCGCTCGCCCACCCTAGACTCGGGACATCCCTTACGTCTCACCAAGACATTTCGGCACGCGTTGACGCGGAGTCCCGAGTTCTTGGCCGACTCTGGGTTGTGACAGGTCGGCAGCTCGTGATCGCGGAGAGATGAGATGCACCGGGAACTGAAGATCCTTCGCGCGCGCTCGACGCTTCAGGTTTCGGTGATTGTCTTGATTTTCATGCTGGTCGCCGCGGCATCCATAGCTGCGTCGCTGCGCGCGGCCAGGGCTGCGAATCCCATCCAGGTCGAGAACAGCAATCCCGGTGATCCGAACTGGAACGCTTTCAATCCGCCCTCGTCGTCCACCGCCATGTCTGGATACGCCAACCCGATCAGCGTCAACCTCGGCGGGTCTGTCGATTTCTACGTAACGACCACAGCACCCACTTTCACGATGGACATCTACCGGCTCGGGTACTACGGCGGTGCGGGGGCCAGGAAGCTCACGACAATCGGTCCATTCACTGGTGTCCAGCAAGCGATCCCTGCCGCCGACAAGGTGACGGGGCTCATCTCGTGCGATGGGAAATGGACGAAGACGACCACCTTTAGCATCCTCACCACATGGGTCACCGGTGTCTATGGAGCGAGGCTCAACGGGTCCAACGGCGTGCAGAGCTTCATCTACTTCGTGGTTCGGAACGACACCGGCCATGAGGCGCTGGTGTTCAAGAGCAGCGTCAACACCGCCGAGGCTTACAACGACTGGGGCGGTACGAGCCTCTACCAGAACGCGGCGGCCGGCTACTCCGGCAACCACGCGGTCAAGGTTTCGTTCGACCGACCGTTCCTGCCGCAGGACAGCGAAGGCATGGGCCAGTTCCAGAACTGGGAGTACCCGGCGGTGCGCTGGCTCGAGGCTCGAGGGTATGACCTGACCTATCTCACCGACATGGATGTGGACAGCGGCGTGAATCCTCTAACCAACCACCAGGCGGTGATCGGAGTAGGACACGACGAATACTGGTCGGCCGGCGAGCGCTCGAATTACCAGAAGGCGATCAACGCGGGCGTGAGCGTCGCTTTCTTCAGTGGCGACACGATGCACTGGCAGGTCCGGTACGAAGCCAACTCGTCGGGCAGAGCCTCGCGCGTCATGGTCGGCTACAAAGAGTATTCAGAATCGTCCAGCGCACCAGGACCTGACCCCATGTTCGGTGTCAACAACTCCCTCGTCACCGACGAGTGGGCGAGCGCAACGGTCAACCAGCCGCAGAACTCGATCGTCGGCATGCTTTACGGCTCCGCCATCAACGGCAACCTGATCGTCAAGAATTCGTCCAGCTGGATCTGGTCGGGGACCGGTTACAGGGACGGGTCATCGGTGTCGCAGCTCGTTGGCTACGAGTACGACACCTTCGTTCAGAACGCCCAGACGCCTGCCAGCACGATCGTCGTCGCCGATTCTCCGATCTCCGGCGGTCCGCACCAGAATTCCACTCTCTACACCGCTGCCAGCGGTGCCAGAGTATTCGCGGCGGGCACGATTCAGTGGAGCGCAGGACTCGACAGCTCAGGTTGGGGCTGCTGCGTGGCGGCCGGGATCCAGCAGGCCACTGCGAACATACTCGCCAACTTCCTGAACGGAACAAACCCGCCGCCTAGCCCGACCCCCAGTCCATCGCCGAGTCCAAGCGCCAGTCCGTCACCGAGCCCGTCGCCCAGCCCGAGCCCAAGCCCTGGTGGAGGCAAGGTGAGCCTCGTCGGGAGCACAGGCAACAACGGCAACTTCGGAGCCGGAGTCAATGTGCCTGCGCCGTCGACGCAGCAGCAGGGTGACCTTCTGGTCGCGGCAGCGGGTGCCAACGGCTCGTCGGCGAGCTGGACCGCGCCGGCCGGATGGACAGCGGGTGCCAACGGGGGCAACATCGGCGGCCAGAACCTTCGATGGTGGTGGTACCAGGTCCCGGCCAATCCCCCTAGCAGCTTCACGTTCTCGGCGAACAGCTATGCCGACGGTGGCATTGTGGTCCTCGACCTGCGCGGCGCTTCCGTCACTAACACCGTCCAAGCGGTGAGCCTCCTCACGCCGAATGACAACTCTGGCAATGGCAACATCAAATCCGCGCAATTTGCTTCGCCCTCCTGGAGCGGGGCCACCAACGTTGTGGGCCTCCTGATCGCCAGCTGGCAGGCGAGCGCAGCCACGGTGACATGGCCGGCCGGTTTCTCGCAGATGGCCTCGGCCAATGACGGTTATGGCTTTGTCGCCGTGGGGGGCAACCTGACCACGCAGGCGGTGTCATCGCTTCCAATGCAAACCGCGAGCTTTTCAGTGGCTGAGGCCGTGGTGCCCACGGTGCAGGTCGCGGTGACGGTGGGTGGCGCAAGCCCTCCACCTAGCCCGAGCCCGTCGCCGAGTCCCAGCCCGTCGCCTAGCCCGAGTCCGTCACCGAGCCCGAGTCCGTCACCGAGCCCGAGCCCGTCACCGAGCCCAAGCCCGTCGCCGAGCCCGAGCCCATCAGCGAGCCCGAGCCCTTCGCCAACCCCGACCCCGTCTCCCAGCCCGAGCCCCAGCGGCGGCAAGGTGACGTTGATGGGCTCCTCGAGCAACAACGGCAACTTCGGAGGAGGTGTCGCGGTATCGGCACCGACGTCCCAACAGGCGGGCGACATCCTGGTCGCGGTCGTCGGAGCCAACGGCACGCCAACTACGTGGACCGCTCCAGCCGGGTGGACGGCAGGCGCCAACGGTGGGAACGTCGGAGGTCAGAACCTTCGCTGGTGGTGGTACCAGGTGCCCGCCAATTCGCCTTCCAGCTACAGCTTCTCAGCCAACAGCTACGCCGGCGGAGGCATCGTGATCCTCGACCTCCGCGGTGCCGCGACCACCGGAACCGTGCAGTCCGTAAGCGTCCTGACCACGAACGACAATTTCGGCAACGGCAACGTCAAGGCAGCGATGTGCGCCAGCGCTACGTGGAGCGGCACCGCCAACGTGGTGAGCCTGCTGCTGGTCAGCTGGCAGCCGAGCGCCTCCGCCATAACCTGGCCGGCCGGGTTCGCGCAGCTCGCCGAGGCCGATGACACTTACGGTTTTGTGGCCGTCGGCGCCAACCTGACCACGCAGTCTTCTTCATCATTGACCGCTCAGACACCTAATTTTTCGGTCGCTGAGTCGGCGATTCCCACCGTGCAGGTCGCAATCAAAGTCGGCTAGCCTGCCTTTCATTCGCAAGCTCTGGAGCGAAGGGGCGTTCGGATTGACGTGCTTGCCGACCACCGTGCGCGGCGCACCGGCGACTCGGATCGCCGGCGACCTCTCCTGATCTCCCGCCGGAAGGGGCCGCAGATTGCGGTCCTCGCTTCCTTCCTGGCTCTAATTGCATGGTCAGGCCCGCAGTACGTGCACACGCAGACCGCCGCGGCGGCCGCCGCGATCACGATCGGTTCCACGCCTGGGGCGACGATAAATGCTCAGTTCGACACGCAGCACGTGTGGCCCAACATCATCGCTCAGCAACCAGTCGGCACCGGAGGCACGTCGTCCTTTGACCGCCTGAACGCACTCAACGGATCGGTGCTGCGAATCCACGCGGGCACCGACGCCACGTACGCCGGGACGACCTGCTCGAATGGCGTTACACCCGCACTGCCATTCAATGCGGCCTACACGTCGAGCAACGGAATCTGCGTTTCTCCCTGGGACTTCCGCAACTTGAACAGCATGATCCTCAACTCCCACGACTCGGGATCTGGCGGAACAGTGACTTACGCAGCTGCTTCCTTGACCGATTCCTCGAAGAACTGGCAACCGTCGATCTGGATGGGCCGCAGGGTCGCAGTTGGATCGCAGAGCCGGATCGTTGCCGACAACACCGCCACGACCCTCACATTGAGCGGTGCTTGGTCTCCTGCCCCGTCAGGTGGAACGGCGTACACGCTTCCGTCGGTAACCGGACCGACGATGATCAACGTCCGTTACCTGCCTGACAACATGTATGGAGGGACCGGGCCCATGGGCGGGAACGCCGCCGCTCAGGGTGGGATCGCCGACATGACCTACCAGGCCTACGCGTCGTACATGGCCACCCTGGTCCGGTACTACAACAAGGGCATCGCGCCACCGGGGGCCAACCCGTCGACACCACCACCCGGTGTCGGGCCAATCGTTTACTGGGAGATCTACAACGAACCGGACTTCGCGTCCGAGAATCCGCGCATTCCGCCAACGCTGCCGACGCCAAGCGGGATCACCCTCGCCGGGATCGCTGCAACAGGCGGCACGCTGACGGCCGGTTCGACGTACACGTACCAGGTGGCCGCCGTCACGACGGGTGACGGTGCAGCGCACACAGCCGCGTCCGCGGCTCAAACGGTCATGCTCACTGCCGGACAGAACGCCGTCCAGGTGAAGATTCCGCGCTCCGCGTCCGCCGCACTGGGCAAGATCGCTCCGGGTTACTTCATATATGGACGGAGCGGGACTCCCCAGTACATCGGGTTCGCGGGGCGCGATTCAAACGGCGGCAACGACCTGGTGTGGGTGGACAAAGGCACCGCCGCTCCGTCCGGCGCGGCGCCGGCCGCAAATACCACCGGGGGCGAGGCTCCATTCGACCCGGTCGAGTACAAGCGGATGTGGGATGTCGTTGTGCCGGCGATGAAAGCCGTGGACCCAACAATCAAAGTGGTGGGCCCGGTCGCCACCAATCCGATCTCGATCGCAGGTTCATCGGTCGTCATCACGACCCAGACATACTCGCCAGGCGACGGCAGCTGGAGCGACCCGCGGGACTACGTGCAGGTGCTAATGACGTCGGCGAACAAACCCGATGTGGTCAGCTATCACGGCTATGGCGGCTTCCAGGGCAGCCTCGATAGCGAGCAGTCGATGTTCGATGCCGTCGACAATCCCTCGAATTCCGATGCGATTGTTCAGGCCGTCACCTCCAACATCCTTCCGTACACCGGCAGCACGCCTCTCTGGCACACGGAAACCGCCCCCAATGCGGCCTTTGGCGACTCACGCAACCTGGAAGGGGGGGCATACGGCGCGGCGTGGTTCGGGCACCTCTTTGCCCATCTCAGTCCGCTCAGTCCGCAGCTGACCGACCTCTTTCAGTACGAGTTCGTGAACAGCCCCAACTTCGGCTTGGTGGCCGAGCCTGGAACTTCGGTGCCGGGCGCGACAGCAGGCGATCCATACCTGCCGTACTGGTCGATCTACGAAATGAACAAGAACTTCCCGCGGGGCTCGAAGCTCCTTCCTGTCAGCAATGCAGGAGCCGGGCTCGACGTCCTCGCCGCTCTCGTGCCGCCGGACTTCAAAACGGTCCACGTGCTGGTGGTGAATCGTCAGCCTGCGGCCACCTGCTGCGCCGGGGCGACGCTATCTCCAACGCTCGCGTTGAGCGGTCTCACCTCGAGCGCGACAAGCGAGACGATCATCAGCTCGCTCACCAACCTGGCCGGCGGTCCGACCACGGTGAACCTCGGTCCGCTCGGCACCGTCAGTCTGGTCCTTGCCGGGTACAGCATCGCCGTGCTCGAGTTCAAGACCGGCGTGCCACCACCGAGCGCCTGCGCCTTCGGCGGAGTAACGGCCAACCAGACCTCTCCCCAGGCGTCGGGCACGGCGGTCACCTTCACGGCGACGGCAGGTGGTTGTGGGGGCACGCCGGAGTACGAGTACTGGATCTACGGCCAGGGCAGCTGGACGCTGGCCCAGGCCTACAGCCCGAGCAATAC
>DATEGL010000296.1:0-3509 GCA_035280145.1 Candidatus Dormiibacterota bacterium
TACTTCTGGAAGTCGGCGAAGTGGTTGCGCGGGCTAGAGTTCATGGAACGCAACCGGCTAGGTTTCTGGGAGCAACGTGGCTATCACGACGAAGCAGACCCCTGGAAAGAGACAAGGTACTGGTAGTGGCGTAGCCGCGCCTCCGGTCGTGACGTTCACGACCGACTTCGGCTCCGGCTCTCCGCTTGTGGCAGCGATGAAGGGAGTGGTTCTCGCGGGGTGCCCGAACGCGGTGCTGGTCGACGTGTCGCACGAGGTGCCTCGCTTCGATGTTTTCGCCGGCGCCTTCATGCTCTTCGCCGGGACACGGCACTTTGCAGGCGGATCGGTGCACCTCGCGGTCGTCGATCCTGGCGTGGGCAGCACGCGCCGACGCTTGATCGTCGGCGCCGGAGGTCGGTACTACATCGGACCGGACAACGGACTGTTCGCGATCGTCATCGATGAGGTCGGGGTCCAGGCCGTGCACGAGCTTGCGCCACGACCTCACGGAGCGCCGACCTTTGAGGGCCGCGACGTGTTCGCTCCGGCCGCAGCGGCACTGGCGTCAGGCGTTCCGATAGAGTCCCTGGGGCCGCCGACGGACCCGCCTGCAGGACTTCCCGACACCGGCCCGCGCGTCCTGTGGACGGACGGCTTCGGCAACCTGGTGACCAACCTCAAACCGCCCGCGCGGAAGCTGCGAATTCACAACCACGACATCACAGCGACCGCGAAGACGTACTCCGAGGCTCGTCCCGGTGACCCGTTCGTATATGTCGGGAGCATGGGCTACCTAGAGGTCGGTGTCCGCGAAGCGCGCGCGGACAAGCTGCTCGGCGCGCGGCCTGGCATGAAGGTCGAGACGATTTAGGCAGCTCCTTTTACGGCCTTAACAGGCTGGGTTGGTTTCCTGGGCTGGCTCGCGTAGCTTTTCGCGCGCTGTGGTTCGAGCGGCCTGCTTGCTTTTCCTCCTCCTCTCCCTCGTGGGCTGCTCGAGCCCGGCCTCGGCCGCTTCGGTGGCTCCTGTGGCGGCCGTGTCCGAGGTCCACCTGTGGCAGGACGCCGCAATCTTCCAGCTCGTTGGCCGGATGATCGGCAACGCGCATCGGCGCGTGATGGTCGAGATGTACGAGCTCGGCCGCGCCGAGATAGTGCGAGGTCTGGCCTCGGCGAAAGCGCGTGGCGTCGACGTTCGCGTCATCACTGATCCGACTGTCAAAGCGAGCCGCGGATCCGCCGCGAAGCTCGCTGCCGCTGGTGTCATGCAAAAGGCGTACCCCGTAGATGACGCCCGACACCAGATCGACCACGTAAAGCTGCTCATCGCCGACGGCGAAGCGGGCGTTGGCGGCATGAACTGGGGCGGTCACAGTGACCGCAACCACGACTACGTCCTCGAGACGACCGAATCCGTAGATGTCGAGCGGCTCGTGAGAATCTTCGACCAGGACTGGGCGCTCGCCAGTGGCCATCCGTCGCCGCTCCCCGCTTCCGGCAGCTCAGTGGCGCAAACGTCACCGCATGCGGAAATCCGGACCATGCTCGTCGCCGCGCTGGGGCAGGCGGTGCATCGGGTACTCACCGAGGTGTACACACTGACCGACGCTGAGGTCATCGCCGGACTGGCAGCTGCGCACCATCGCGGCCTCGACGTGCGCGTGTTGCTCGACCCGAATCAGGTCTACAACCAGCACGCGTACGTGGTCCTGCGCGCCGCCGGCGTGGAGGTGCGCTGGTACCCGGTGCCGCGAGGCGTGCTGCTCCACGCGAAGATCGGGCTGTTCGATGCCGTCCTGGTGCTTGGCTCGGCCAACTGGACGCAGTCAGGCCTCGGGGTCAACCACGAGCTGGACATCGAGACCCGCGACGGGCAGGCGGTGCAGGCGTACGCGACCAGATTTGCCGCCGACTGGGCACGGTCGCGAGCTTGAGGCTGTGTTCTTCTAGCTCTGAGCGGGCGGCCCGGCCGAGCCCGGGGCCGGTGGACCGCCAGGTCCTGCCGCGGGCGGCATGGAGCCCGGTGCAGGCATGTTGCCGAAGCTGACCTGCGGCACCGCACGATCGCCTTCGTCGGCCTGGAAGAAGCCGAACGCCTTGAAGCCCAACGCGCCGGCGATCAGCGACGTCGGGAGGGTCTGCAGCTTGGTGTTGTAGTCGCGCACGTTGCCGTTGTAGAACCGGCGGGAGAACTCGAGCTTGTCCTCAGTCGCGGTCAGGGTCTCCTGCAGGTTGGTGAAGGCTGAAATGGCCTTCAGGTCGGGGTAGTTCTCAGACACCGCGAACAGGCTGCGGAGGCTCTGCGACAGCACGTTCTCGGCCTGACCGATCTTGGCCGGATCGCCAGTGGCCCCGGCCGCCACGGCGGCCGCGCGCGCGTTGGTCACGGCCTCCAGGGTGCCTCGCTCATGGCCCATGTAGCCCTGGACCGTATTGACCAGGTTCGGGATGAGGTCGTGGCGTCGCTTCAGCTCGACGTCGATCTCGGACCATGCTTCCTGGGTTCGGTTTCGCGCCGTAACCAGGCCGTTGTAGGTGAAGACCAGCCAGGCCAGCACCAGGAGGACGACGATCCCGAGGACTATCCAGAAGCCCATCTCTTACCTCCTAGGCGTGCGCGCTAAGCGTGCGCGCGGCGCTGCCAGCGGGTCTTCTTAAGCATCTTTTTGTGCTTGTGCTTGCGCATCTTCTTGCGCCGCTTCTTGATGACCGAGCCCAATCCAACTCCCAGTTTGCGTGCTTGATCGATCGGTTGAGGATCCGGCCGTGAAGCATACCGTAAGCTCAGGCCCGATGTACTTCACCGACGCCCACGAGGAGCTTCGGCTGCACATTCGCAAGTTCCTCGAGAAGGAGGTCCAGCCGCACCTGGAAGAGTGGGAGGAGACGACTTTCCCGGACTCGATCTTTCGGCGATTTGGGGAGCTGGGCTTCCTCGGCCTCCGCTACCCGGTCGAGTACGGCGGCCAGGGCGGCGACTACTTCACGGCGGTCGTGCTGTCCGAGGAGATGGCCAGAGCCGGCTGCGGCGGGCTCGGGATGGCCGTCGCCGTGCAGGCCGAGATGGCCACACCGCCTGTTTTTCGCTTCGGGACCGAGGAGCAGAAGCGCCGCTGGCTCGTGCCGGCGATTCGTGGCGACCAGATCGCGGCGCTCGCGATCACCGAACCCGACGCGGGTTCGGACGTGGCCGGCATCAAGACCGTCGCCCGCCGTTACGGCAATGAGTTCATCGTCAGCGGCCGCAAGATCTTCATCACCAGCGGCGCGCGCTGTCAGTGGGCGCTGGTGGTCACCAAAACCGAACGCGACCGAGGGCATTCCGGATTCAACCTCCTGGTCATCGAGAAGGGGACCCCAGGTTTCGAGGTGACGCGGACGCTCGAGAAGCTCGGGATGCACTCGTCCGACACTGCGGAGCTGCTGTTCGAGGACTGCCACGTCCCGGTCGACAACCTGATCGGCGACGAGGGTGACGGCTTCAAGAATCTGATGTGGGAGCTGCAGGGGGAGAGGATGATTGCCGCGGC
>DATEGL010000297.1:0-3818 GCA_035280145.1 Candidatus Dormiibacterota bacterium
TTGCGCGGCTCGCGCCGGAACGCCTGCACCGCCCGAATGCCGCCAAGCGACTCGACGTAGTGGACGATAACGAGCACGATCGCGCGCCGAACCGCCCGATACGAGCGCGCCGAGTTCGTGCGAAACCACCACGTGAGACCCAGCACCAGCGGCATCGCGACCAGCGTCACCAGGCCCAGCCGCAGGTCGAGGCGCAGCAGGATGACCGTGATCGCCACCACAGAGATGACCGATGTGATCACCGAAGTCAGCCCGGTGGCCAGCAGCTCGTTGAGGGCGTCGATGTCCGATGTGAGCCTCGAGATGATGCGGCCGGACGTGTACCTCTCATAGAAGGAAAGGGAAAGCTCCTGGACGTGCGCAAACAGCTTCCGCCGCAGGTCGAACAGGAATCTCGCGCCAATCCAGCCCGAGAGGCGCAGGAACGCGTAGTTGGCCGACGCGTTGACGACCAATGCCACGAGCAGCACGCCGACGACCGCAAGCAGCGCGGACAGGTTGCCGTGGGCGCCAGGCCGGATGCCCTTGTCGATCCCCAGGCCCACGAGGTACGGCAGCGATAGATACGCGGCCGACCGGAGTCCGATGAGAAACACAGCGACACCAATCGGTGTCCGATACGGTCGTGCCAGGCTGGCGATCAGGCCGCGGCTGCGGCGCCGCAAGAGGCCGGCCACGCTCGCCGAGAACTCGTCGACCTCCTCGGCGGCAACACCGCGCCACCCATCGGTTTGGGATGCGGCCGCGCTCAGCCTCCCCGCCGTCATACGGCGGGGACCCCAGCAGGTAGATCTGCTTCGTACCTCTGTGACAACAGCGACCGATAGAGCTCGTTCGAATGCATCAGCTCGGTGTGGGTGCCGACGGCCGTCACGCATCCGCCGTCGATCAGCGCGACGCGGTCGGCCAGCGCCAGCGTGGAAGGCCGGTGGACCACGAGCAACCCGGTCACCCCTTCCAACACCCGCGCCAGCGACTCCTCGATCAACGCCTCGGTGTGCACATCGACCGACGAAAGCGGGTCGTCGAGCACCAGCACCGGCGGCGAGCCGAGCACGGCGCGCGCAAGCGCCAGCCTCTGCCGCTGGCCGCCGGAAAGCGTGTAGCCCTGCTCCCCCACCCGCGTCTCGAGGCCCCATGGCAGGTCCCACACAAATCCCGCCTGCGCGACATCGATCGCGCGCTTCAGCTCCTGGTCGGACGTGAAGGGCCGGCCCATCACCAGGTTCTCGTGCACCGACGCCGAGAACAGGATCGGGTCCTCGAACGCGAACCCGATATGCGACCGCAGCGAGCGCAACAGGATGTCGCGGATGTCGACGCCGTCCAGCAGCACCGCGCCTTCCGAGACGTCGTAGAGGCGCGGCACGAGATGCGCAAGCGACGTCTTGCCGCTGCCTGTCCGCCCGACCAATCCCACAGTCTCGCCAGGCTCGATGACCAGGTTCAGGTCACGCAGGATCCAGGCGTCGGACTTCGGATACTTGAACCCGACGCCGCGAAACTCGACGCGGCCGGCGACTTTCGGCACCATCTGGGCGTGGGGCCGGTCCGCGATCTCGGGCCGCGAGTCGAGCACCTCTTCGAGCCTCTGTGCCGCGGTCTTGCACTCCTCGCTCATCGAAAGCACCCAGCCGATCGCGTCCATCGGCCAGATGAGCATGAAGATGTAGCTCATGAACGCGACCAGCCCGCCGATCGTCAGCCGGCCCTGCGTCACGCTCACCCCGCCGAGCAGCAGCACCGCGACCAGGGACAGGTAAGGGAGCAGGGTCAGCTCGGTCCAGACCTCGGCCCGCGCTTTGACACCCTGCAGGCTCGTCGTGCGAATCGCGCTGGCCTGATCTTCGAATCGCCTCTGCATCAGCGGCGCGCGACCGAACGCTTTGATGATGCGGACGCCCGTCGCCATCTCTTCGATGATCGTGGTGAGGTCGCCCGTCTGGTCCTGCAGCCGCCGCGCGATGACGCGGTACTTGTCCTGGAAGATCTTGCTCAGGAACGCAATCGGGGTCACGAACACCACCACGACCAGGGCCAGCTGCCAGTCGAGCTGGAGCATCAGCACGAGGACGACAAGGAAAGTCACCACCGTCTGCAGAAACCAGATGAGCCCGAAGCTCACGAAGCGGCGCACGGTCGCGATGTCGGCGATCGCGCGCGAGAGAAGCTGGCCTGACTGCCAGTTGTCGTGGAACGAGACTTGCAGTCCCTGAAGGTGCGCGTAGAAGTCGTCGCGCAAGTCGGTCTCCATGTGCAGCGACGCGACGCCTGAGAAAACTCGGCGCGCGACGATGAGGAAGAACTCGACGACGCCGATCAGCACCAGCAGCCCGGCCAGCTCGACCAGCCGCGTGTTGTCGCGGTGGGTGATCGGGCCGTCGATGATGTACTGGATCACCTTCGGGATCGACGCGGACGTGGCGAGGCTTCCCAGCTGGGCCAGGCCGAACACCACCACCATCCACGCGTACGGCCGCAGGTATGGCACGTAACGACGCAACGCCAGCAATCCCAACGGGAAATTCCTCGGCGCCCTCTTCGAGGGCGCGCTTAATACACGCGGAGCGGGGCCGCTTAGTTTACGCCGGGAATTTGGTTATCCCGCGAGATCCCTCATCGACACCATGCCGACGATCTTTCCGTTCTCGACCACCGGCAGGTGTCGAAACCCGTTGTCGAGCATGATGCGCAGCGCGTCCTCGCCGTCGGTGTCCGGCGTGATCGTCTTCGGGTTGCGTGTCATCCACGAAACGATCTCGTGGCGGGGCGCGTCGTGTGAGAGCGACAGCGCGCGCACTGTGTCGCGCTCGGTGAAGATGCCCAGCAGCTGGTCGTTGTCCATCACGAGCACCGAACCGACGCGGTTCTGTGCCATCACCGCGACGGCTTCGCCGACGGTGTCTGTTGGTCCGACCGTGTGAAGGTGCGTCTTCATCACGTCCCGGATCCTCCCCACGTTCCAATCCTATGCCTGTACCGGCAAACTGGCGAGGAGGGCCGTGGCGCCCGCGACCAGCACCGCAGCGAGGGCCTCGAACCGAGAGACGCTGAACCCGCGGCGCCACATCATCGACAGGCCCAGCATCACAACCACCCCGGCTGTCTTGAGCGCAAGGACGATCCCGTATGCGGTCGTCCATAGATCGCTCAGCCCGTGCAGCTGCTCGGTCGCCCGAAGCGAGCCCGTCAGCGCGGTGATTCCGAAGGCGATGAGCGCCACGCGACCGAACCGCTCGAGCAGCGTCTTCGCTTCAACGGACCTCCACCCGTCCGGCGGCCGGAGTGTGGCGAGCGCAAGAATGCCGCCGGCCCACATCCCGGCCGACAGCACGTGCAGCGCGTCGGCAAACTGCGCGCCGGCGCCGGTGGCGTGACCGGAGATCGCGAGCAGCGCAGCAGCAAGCACCCCGAACGGCGCGACGTACATGTTGCCGCGCACGCACAGCAGCCACGCAGCGCCCTCACAGGCGACGCGGACCGCCACGGCCAGATCGGGATCGCCGATGAACAAACCAAGGCCCCCCAGAAATGCCGCACCAAACGCGACGTGCATCGGCGGGTTTGCCCACGCGATTTGCGGCCGCTGGCGGCCGAGACGCCTGACAACGAAGGAGCCGAGCCCGCCCAGCAGCCCGACGTACTCGAGCCAGTGGAACGCCGCGGCGACGACCTCAGGCCGCGCTTTGGATGATCCCTCCGCCCAGCACGCGCGTGCCCGAGTACATCACCGCTGCCTGTCCGGGCGCCGCGCCGAAGAAAGGCTCTTCGAGCTTCAGCCGATCCTTCTCGTAGGTGGCCGCGATCGCCGGCGCGTG
>DATEGL010000298.1:0-28876 GCA_035280145.1 Candidatus Dormiibacterota bacterium
TCAGACCGCGATCTCGATGGTCGACGGCCAGAATGGCCGCCTCGTCTATCAGGGCTACGTGATTGCGGACCTCGCCGAGCAGATGTCGTTCGAAGAGGTTGCGTTTCTCCTGTGGGAGGGCCGCCTCCCCAATCGGTCAGAACTGGACGCGCTCTCGCTCGACCTGGCGAGCCACCGCACGGTCACCCAGGCCGCCAACATCGCGCTCGATGCCCTGCCGGTGGACACCGACCCGATGGACGTCCTGCGCAGCGTAGTGTCCGTGCAGGGCGTGGAGCACCGCCTGGAGAAGCCGACCATCCCGCTTGCGATCCACGCGACGGCGTCGTTTCCAACGATTCTCGCCATGTTCCATCGCAGGCAGGTGGGCCTCGAGCCGGTCAAGCCGCGGGCCGACCTCGGCCACGCCGCCAACTACCTCTACATGCTCAACGGCAAGGAGTCGAGCCCCGACATGGTCCACGCGCTCAACACATATCTGGTCCTGCTCGCGGATCACGGAATGAACGCCTCGACGTTCACCGCCCGAGTCATCGCCTCGACCGAATCCGACCTCACGTCGGCGCTGGTCGGAGCCATCGGCGCGCTGAAGGGTCCTGCGCATGGGGGCGCGCCGTCGGCGGTGCTGGAGCAGCTCGAGGAGATCGGTGCAGCGCCAGACGCGGAAACGTTCATGCGGGACATGCGGAAGCGCAAGGAGAAGTTCATGGGCTTCGGCCACCGGGTGTACCGCGTCTACGACCCGCGGGCCAAGATCCTGAAGGCCATGTGCGAGCGCATGAACCCCAGGTTCTTTGCGCTTGCCTCGCAGGTCGAGGAGATCGCTCTGACGATCCTCCACGAGGAGCACCCGGAACGGCCTCAGTCGACCAACGTCGAGTTCTACTCGGCCGGCGTGCTGCAGGCAATCGGCCTGCCCAGGGAGTTCTTTACGCCGACGTTCGGCTGCGCACGAGTCACCGGTTGGAGCGCTCACGTGCTCGAACAGGCGGCCCACAACCGCATAATCCGGCCGCAATCGGAATACATCGGACCGGAACCGCGGAAACCAGTGCCCCTGGCCGAGCGCGCCTAGCCGCACCGCGTGACGCCCGGTTCTGGAGCAATCTCGGCGCTGCCGGGCTGGCGTGGTTTCTGTTGATCGCGTTCGCGTCGACGGCGTGGGTCGTCGTCGTGGTCCCGCTGCGCAGTGAAATCCTCGACAACGACCTGACACAGGCATACATCGCCGCCACCATCGGTCGCGACCACGGGTGGAGCCACATCTACTCGCTCGAGCTGCAGCGGCAGCTGTTCGCGCAGCTGCGGCCCGACCTAGTTTTCAATGACGGCGCCTGGTTCACGCCAGGACCGCCGTATGCGTGGCTGATCTATCCGCTTACCTATCTGAGTCCCGCGGCCGCCGTCTACATCTGGCTCGCGCTATCCGTCGGGGCGCTCATCGCGGCGTGGTGGATCGCCGCCCCTGGCACTGGGTCGCGGCGCTGGCTGTGGCTCCTGGGCGCGTTTGCGTGGTACCCCGTGCTGTATGGGCTGAGCCTGGTCCAGCCAAGCCTGGTCATGGTCCTCGTCGTGGCGGCGGCCTGGAGGCTAGCCGACACCCAGCGTCCATACCTCGCCGGCGTCGTGCTGGGGCTGGCGGTGATCAAGCCGCAGTACGTCCTCGCTCTGCCGCTCGTGCTCCTGATCGCCGGATATTGGCGGATCCTCGTTCCCCTCGCGTTCATCGGCGTCGTGCTCGGTGTTGTCTCTCTGCTCTCGCTCGGACCCGACGGTCTGGCCGACTACCGCGCCATCCTCTCCCACGAAAGCCAGATGGCCAACAACCGCTACTTCACGCTGGCCTACATGGTCGGACCTGGCCCACTGAGCTACGCGATCCCGGCGGTCATCGCCGTGATCACCGCCGCCGGCGCGTACTTGAATCGTCACGCCAGCTTCGCGCGGCTGTTCGCCCTGAGCCTGGTCGCGAGCACCTTCGCGGCCACCTACTGGCACCTTCAGGACTTCGCCCTGCTTGTCCTCGCCGCGTGGTTCTTCTGGCGTGACCAGCCGCCGCTATGGCAGCGCGTGAGCTTGCTCCTGGTCGTCGTCGGCGGCGAGTTCGCCTGGGGGCTGACCCCGCTGCCCGTACTTGCCGGTATTGCCGTGTGGTTCGCGTACCTGGTCACACCCCAAGCGGCCGCGCCCAAATCCGTCCTGGCCGCTGCCTGATCGATGACGGCCGCCGACGTGCGCGTGCCACACGCGCGGCTGATCGTGATCGCAGGAGCGACCGCCGCAGGTGGTGCGCTGCTGTGGCTGACCCGCACCTATACGTTTTATTTCGACGAGTGGACGTTCATCACCAGCGCGCCCGACTGGACGTTCATCACCTACTTCGAGCCACATAACGAGCACCCGTCGATCCTCTTCCGGCTTGTCTACGCCGGCCTGCTGAACACCATCGGCCTGCGCAGCTACGCGCCGTATATGGCGGTCCTGCTGGCCGCCCACTTCGCCAATGGCGTTCTCCTGTTCGAGCTCGTGAGACGGCGAGCTGGGGACCTGATCGGCCTTAGCGCCGCCGCTCTCCTGCTTGTGCTCGGCGCCGGGTGGGAGGACCTGCTGTGGGCGTTTCAGATGGCCTGGCTGGCCTCCGTTGCGCTGGGGCTGGGCGCGCTGCTCGCGCTCGAGACCCGACGGCACGCCTGGCTGACGTCACTGCTGCTTGCGGCGTCGCTCGCCTTTTCGGGCATCGGAGTTGCATTCGCCACTGCGATCGCGGTTGCGCTGGTCTTCACTCCAACCCGCCGCCGCGAGCTCCTCTGGCTGGTCCCGGTGGGGGTGGCGGTACTGGCCTGGTACGTGGCGTTCGGTCGCTTTGGCAGCCATCCCAACCCACAGCCGACGGCGGCCAACCTGCTGATCGATCCCGCATATGCGGTCTGGGGACTGAGCCAGGGCGCGGCCGGCCTCATCGGGGTGGGCGGGTACGTGGCCCTTCCTCTCCTCGTCGCACCGTTCGGCGCACTGGCCTGGCGCTGGCGGCGACACGGCGTTGACGCCACGTCATCTGGCGTCCTGGTCGGCCTGGGGGTGTTTTACCTCGTCGCGGGTCTGACTCGCGCTCAGCTCGGCTGGCAGCAGTCCGGCGCATCGCGGTATGTGTATGTCGGCGCCGTTCTGTGGCTGATCCTGCTGGCAGACGCCGCTCGCGGCCTGCCGTGGCGTGGCACCTGGAGGCCGGCCCTGGCCGCGTGCCTCTTCCTCGCCTGCTTCAACAGCGGCGTCCTGCTCTTCGAGTTCGTCGCCGCCAAGACCGTCCAGATGCAGCGGGCGACTGCGGACCTCCAGGCGCTGGCGGCCGAGCGGAGCGACCCTTGCCTCGACCCAACCGGCTCAGCCGACCCGCTCATCTTGCCATTCGTGACCCCGCCCGGGTACTACCGCGCGATCGACCGCTACGACGACCCCGTCGCCGGGCGTCCGGTGACGGATATGGCCGATTTCCAGGCCGCCCTCGCCAATCTGCGGAAGCGCGGCTGTTAACGGTCCTACGATTAGATCGATGCCCGATTTCGACTTCGACGTGGCCATCCTGGGCGGCGGGATGGGCGGTTACCCGGCCGCCATCAGAGCCTCGCAGCTGGGTTTGAGGGTCGCCCTGGTCGAGGCCGACAAGCTGGGTGGCACATGCCTCCACATCGGCTGCATCCCGACCAAAGCCCTCCTCGAGTCTTCGGAGCTGTTCCACCGCCTCTCGGCCCGCGGCACAGAGTTCGGAATCAAGGCCGAGGTCGTGGGCTACGACTACCCCAGGATCGCCGAGCGGCGGGACGCCGTCGTCAACCAGCTCTTCAAGGGCGTCCAGTTCCTGATGAAGAAGAACAAGATCGAGGTCGTGGCGGGCAAGGGCCGCCTGCGCGATCGCAACACGATCGAGGTCAACTCGAAGCAGATCAAAGCGAAGAACCTGATCGTCGCCACAGGGTCGAGCGTCAAGACGCTGCCTGGTCTTGAGCTCGACGGCAAGTACATCATCTCGTCCGACAACGCCGTGCTCGCCAAGGAGGTCCCAGAGTCCATTGCAATCATCGGGGCGGGCGCGGTCGGCGTCGAGTTCGCGACGTTCTTCAACCAGCTTGGCGTCAAGGTCACCCTGCTCGAGGCCCTGGACCGTTTGGTGCCGCTCGAAGACGAGGACGTGTCGAAAGAGCTGTTGAGCGCCTTCAAGAAGGCGGGGATCGACTGCCGCCTCGGCGTCAAGGTCAGCGGCGCCAAGAAGGCGCGCGACGGGGTCAGCGTCGAGACCGACCAGGGCGAGGTCTGGGCAAAGCAGCTGCTGGTTGCGGTCGGCCGGGCCGCCGTGTCCAAGGAAATCGGGCTCGAGCAGGTTGGCGTGCAGCTACAGCCGAACGGATTCATCAAGGTCGACGAGTGGATGCGCACGTCGGTCGACTCCATCCACGCCATCGGTGACGTGGTCGGTGGCTTCCTGCTGGCCCACGCCGCGTCACACGAGGGCATCGTCGCCGCCGAAGACATCGCGGGGCAGCGACTCGCGCCGATGGAGCAGGAGCTCGTAACGCGTTGCACGTACTCGCACCCGCAGGTCGCCTCGGTCGGCCTCACCGAGAAGCAAGCCCGCGACAAAGGGCTCGAGGTGAAGGTCGGCAAGTTCCCGTTCTCGGCCATCGGGCGGGCGCAGATCCATGGCGAGACTGCCGGTTTCGTCAAGATCGTCGCTGACGCCAAGTCGGGCAGGATGCTGGGCACCCACGTCATCGGCGCCGAGGCCACCGAGCTCATCGCGGAGCCGGCGCTCACCCAACTCTTTCAGGGCGACGCGTGGGAGCTCGGCCGCAACATTCACCCTCACCCGACGCTGAGCGAGGCGGTGATGGAGGCGGCGATGGCCGTGGACGGCCACGCCATCCACATCTAACCGTTCCATGGCGCAGATCACCAAGACGAAAGGGCCTTCTTTCAGCCCTGAGTGGCGGTATCAGGAGCCTGTGGCGTGGCGCGACACCGAGCTCAACGAAAAGACGCTCATCGAATGGTTCCGCTACATCCTGCTGGGCCGGCAGATCGACTACCGATTCCAGGTCCTGAATCGCCAGGGCCGCGCCCCGTTCATCATCTCCTGCGCCGGACATGAGGCCGCGCAGATCGGCGTCGGCTGGCCGCTGAAGCCGAAGTATGACTGGCTCGCCCCCTACTACCGCGACGTCGTGCTGTGCATGCGGATGGGTATGACTCCCCTCGACCTCATGCTGTCGGTGCTCGCGAAAGCTGCCGACCCCGCTTCGGGCGGGAAGCAGACGCCCGGCCATTTCTCCGACTCGCGGCTCAACATTACGTCTGGCGGCTCGCCTGTCGCGACGCAGATGGTGCGCGGCGCCGGCGTGGCTTACACGCTGAAGATGGATGGCACCGACAAGGTCCTCCTCACATGCTACGGCGAGGGCGCCGGATCCGAAGGCGACGCGCACGAAGCGTTCAACTTCGCGGCCATCTACAAGCTGCCCGAAGTCTTCGTCTGCGAGAACAACGGCTTCGCCATCTCCACGCCGTTCGGCAAGGAGTACGCGATCGACTACGTTGCCCAGCGCGCGGCCGGATACGGATTCCCCGGCGTCACGGTCGATGGTCGCGACCCGGTCACGTGCTATGTCGTCGCCAACGAGGCGATCGCGCGCGCGCGCGCCGGCGAGGGGCCGACTCTGATCGAGTGCCTGGTCGACCGCCTCGGCGCGCACTCGTCGGAGGACGACCAGCGCCGGTACCGGACCCAGGAAGAGATCGAGCTGCTGGCTGAAAACGACTGCCTGGAGCGCTTCAAGAAGCGCCTGCTCGAAGAGGGCGTGCTCACCGCCAGGCAAGTGAGCGATCAAGAAGAAGCGGTCAAGGATGAGGTCACCAGCGCCACCAAGGAAGGCATGGAGGCGGCCGATCCTGCACCCGAGGACGCGCTGAAGAACGTCTACGCGATCGATGTTCCGCAGGCGATCGATCCGCCGTCCGGGGTCGAGACCGAGGACATGAACATGGTCGCGGCGCTGCGCTCGGCCCTGACCGAAGAGATGGAGCGCGACACGCGCGTGATGGTGCTGGGCGAGGACGTCGGCAAGAAGGGCGGCGTGTTTCTCGTCACCGACGGGCTTCGCGCGAAGTTCGGCGAGGAGCGGGTCATCGACACGCCCCTGGCCGAGTCGTCGATCGCCGGAGTCGCGCTGGGCCTGGCGATCGCGGGTAAGCGGCCGGTGGCGGAGATGCAGTTCACCGATTTCGCGCACATGGCGTTCAACTCGATCACCAACGAGATCGCGAAGTACCGCTACCGCAGCGACGGCGACTGGTCAGTGCCACTGGTCGTGCGCGCGCCGATGGGCGGCCACGCGCATGGCGCGCTTTATCACTCGCAGTCGATCGAGGCGCGCTTTGCCACGCCCGGGTTGAAGATCGTCATCCCGTCGACGCCTTACGAGGCGAAGGGATTGCTGCTCGCGGCGATCCGCGATCCCGACCCGGTGCTCTTCTTCGAGCACAAGCGGCTCTACCGCATGTTCAAGGAGGCGGTGCCCAAGGGCGAGTACTTGATCCCGCTGCAGAAGGCGCGCGTTGCACGTTCGGGTTCGGATATCTCGGTTTTCTGCTACGGCCTGATGGTCCACTACGCAACCGAGGCGGCGAAGAATCTCGCTGCCGACGGTGTTAGCGTCGAGATCGTCGACTTGCGGACGGTCTACCCCCTCGACGGAGAAGCGATCATCACGTCGGCGCGCAAGACCGGCAAATGCATGGTGCTGTACGAGGACAACTTCAGCGTATCGATCGGTTCTGAGGTGGCCGCGCTCATCGCCGACGAGGCATGGCGATGGCTCGACGCTCCAGTGAAGAGGTTTGGCGGGCTCGACGTCCCCTCCATGCCTTACGCGATGCCCATGGAAGAGTTCTTCATGCCGACTCCGGAGAAGATCACCAACGCGTTGAAGGAGCTGGCAGCGTACTGATGGCCGGCAAGACGACGCGGGTCACCATGCCGCAGCTGGGCGAGTCCGTCCACGAAGGCACGATCTCGCGCTGGCTGGTCAAGCCGGGCGACAAGGTCGTCGAGTTCGAGCCGATGCTGGAGGTCGACACCGACAAGGTCAACGCAGAGGTCCCTGCGCCGGTCACAGGCATCCTGCGCGAGATCCTGGCCAAGGAAGGCGAGACGGTGCAGGCCGGAGCTGAGATCGCGGTCGTCGAAATGGGTGACGGTGCTGTGGCCACGGCGTCGCCGGCTGCACCGGCTGCCGCGCCGGCCGCGGAGCCTCCCGCTCCGGCGCCTGAAAAGGAAGCACGCAAGGTGGACGCGGCTCCGGCGGCGGCTGCGGCGCCCCCTGCACCGGCTCAAACAACAGCCCTCGACTCCGGCGAGCACCGGTACTCACCCGGCGTCCAGATGGCAGCCACCGAGCTCAACGTCGACCTCTCGAAAGTCACCGGAAGCGGGCTCGGCGGACGCGTGACCAAGAAGGATGTCCAGGACTACGCGGCCAGGGCGACTGCTGCGCCCGCGCCACCCGCGGCACCTGCGCTGGCCGCTCCCGCCAAGCCCGGCGACGGCGACCAGGTCGTCCAGCTGACGCGCGTCCGTCGGCTGATCGCCGAGAACATGACGCGCGCCAAGCAGACGATCCCTCACGCATGGCAGACGCAAGACGTCGACATGTCGGGCGTGGTCGCCAATCGGAACGCGAACAAAGGCGCCTTCCAGAAGCAGGAGGGTTTTTCGCTCACCTACCTGCCGTATGTGATGGCGGCCGCGCTGTCCGCGCTGCGCGCGCATCCGGAGGTGAACTCGACCTTCAACGAGACCGAGCTGATTGTGCATCGCGACATCAACCTCGGAATCTCGGTCGGGCTCGAGGACACGCTCCTGGTCCCCGTCGTGCGCCGCGCCGACAGCCTGTCCATCGCCGGCCTCGCGCGCGCCGTCAATGACCTGGCAACGCGCGCGCGCAACAAGCAGCTGAAAGCCGACGAGCTCTCCGGCGGGACGTTCACGGTCAACAACTCCGGCACATTCGGGACCCTCTTCAGCTACTCGGTCATCAATCCGGGGCAGGCCGGCATCCTGACCATGGAGGCGATCGTCGAGCGGCCCGTGGCTGTGCAGGGAATGATCGGGATCAAGCCGATGATGTACCTCTGCTTCTCTTTCGACCATCGCGTGCTCGACGGGCTTCAGGCTGCTCGGTTCCTGACCTCCTGCCGCAAGTGGCTGGAGGCAGTTTCGGTGGAAACGCCCATCTACTAGGCCACAATTCACCGCCGTGACGCGCCGTCAGGTGGTGTACGTCCCGGTCGTACTCCTTCTGATCGCGACTACTTTCGTCAGCTACACGGCCGACTTCGGTCTCGCCTATCAGGCCGGTGTCGAGGCCTGGAACAGTGGTCACCCGCAGCGACTGCTGACATGGACCGGCACGCCTTTCTACGTGCTCGTCATGGCGCTGGTCGCGCGCGGGCCTTCTGTCGAGGGCGGCGCGAGACTGTTCCTGGCGATTTCGATCCTCACATGGGGCGCGATGCTGCGCCAGACCTGGAACCTCCTGATGGACCGCGTTTCCGTGCGCTTCTGGTGGATCACCCTCGCCGCCGCGGTCATCTTCTCGCCGGGGATCCAGACGATCTTCTGGCTGCAGCCCAACCTGATCGTCTTCGGTCTTGCGCTGCTGGGCTACGGCTACCTCGTCATTCTCCGGCGCGATTTCACTGCGGGCGCGTTGATCGGCGCCTCCATCGCCATCAAACCGCTCGTTGTGCTCTTGCCGCTGGCGCTCCTGCTGCGTCGCCAAACCCGTACTGCGGGGTTGTGGGCGATCGCGTCAGCCGCCTCGCTGACATTCGTAGGCCTTGCGTTTCTGGCCTGGCGCGCGGGAGACCCGGCCGTGCTGAATCCGATCGCTTATCTCACGGGATTCCTCTCCAAAGGCCAGGGGCCGATCGCCGCCTGCGTGCCCGAGAACTACTCACCCGTGGCGTTGCTGTGCCGCTTAGGTATCGCACCCACCTTCGGGACGGCAGTCGTGGTCGCGGTGGTAGTGCTGATTGCGTGGTGGTTTATCACACGGAGCCTGCCCGACGTTCCTGAGTCGGACTGGGCGATCTTCGCCGCCGCGTCGATTTTCTCCGGGCTGCTTGGACCGATTGATTGGGCTCACTACGGCGTGCTCATGGCGCCACTCTTTCTTCTCCTGGCATATCAGTTCTGGCGCGAGAACGCACCGCCGCCGTTCTGGATCGGACTCGGCGTCGCCTACCTGCTCGCGGAGCTGGTTTGGGATCCGCTCGAGAGCCTCGCCCAGACGCCCGTGCTTGTGGTGATCTTTTCCTACAGCGCAGGTCAGTTCAGCCAGTACGTGCTCCTGCTCCTGTGGGCGCGCTGGCGGGTTTTTCGGCGCGTACGAGCAGGCAGCCGAACGTCGGCGATGAGGATGCCAGCCCCGCAGCAATGATCGGGGCGATCGTCCGAGCCAGAATCGCCGGCATCCGGCGACCCGCCCGCCGCATTCCAAGCCGGCGCTGGATCTCGATCGGGCGGCGCCGGCCACGGCCAAGCCCGTAGAGCACACCCGCCGTCATGCGGGAGATCGACTCCCATCGCCGAGCCTCGGCAACGGTCATGTATCCGCTGACGAATGCCACCGTCAGGCCGTGTTGGCGCAGCGCAACCTCCCACTGGTCACGGCTCCAGTAGCGCAGGTGGGCGAGACGCTGATCGATGTTCTTGAAATACCTGTCGCGGGAAACGCCGGGCAGGAGCGGCCCGCGCAGGCAGGCGTGAAAGTCCGGTCCCGGCACGGTGAACACGAACTGGCCTCCCGGCCGGAGCAGGCGCCCGACCTCGCTCAGCACGGGATCGAGGTTGTCGATGTGCTCGAGCACCGAGTTGGAGAGCGTCCAGTCGAAGGATCCGGCCGGCTCGGGAACGTTGTCGCCCGAAACCGCGTGAACCGTCGAGTAGATCCCCAGCGCCCGCGCCATTGCCGCCTCGTCGGGATCCGGGTCGACACCCACGACTTCGCGCGGCCCGGTTTGCTCCAGCACGACCCGCGTCAGGAGCCCGTCGCCGCAGCCCATGTCGAGTCCTCGACCCGCCGGTAGTCCGCTCACCAGCAAGTGCTCGATCTCCGCCGCCCGCCACAAGGCAGTCGCCGGTTGGAAGGGATAGTCACGGAGAAAGCGAACCAGCAGGTCGCGTCTCAGTGAAGCAACGCCTCTAACTGCTCCTCGTAGCGCTGCACCATCGTGTCGGTGCGCCACCGCTCGCGCGCGAAAGCCGCGACGCGCATGCGGAAGCCCGCGTCGGCGCTCACTGTGTCAACTGCGCGAACCACCGACGCATGGAGGTCTTCGGCCGTCAGTCGAGAGGTGAACACGACACCGCGGATCGCGGGCAAGCCCATGGCCGTGGTCTCAGACAACAGCGCCGGCGTGCCGCAGGCCATCGCCTCCTGGGCCGCGACAGGAAATCCTTCCCCGCTCGAGGGCAGGATGAGCAGGTCGGCGGCGGCGTAGTAACCGTGCAGCTCGGCTGGTGTGACGGGGTCCAGCAGTTTCATGTTCGGCAGGCGCCACCTCGACGGGTCGATGTCGCCGGCGCGGCCGATGAGGAGCCAGTCATACGACGGAGTGGCCTCAATCAGCGGCTGCAAGAAGCGCACGCCCTTCTTCTCCACAAACCTCCCCACAAACAGAAGAAGCGGGCGCGATCCGTTCGCGCCGAGACCAACGCGAACCGCTTCTCGCTCCCGTTCGGCTAGGGGCTGATAGAGGTCCGCGTCGATCCCGTTCTCGATCAACAGCGGGGTCCGGCGAAACCGAATGCGTGGCTCGAACCAGCGCCTCACCTGGTCGCTCTCGAACACGACCTGCTCCGCACGGGACAGGACCGCGCGCCCAATCGTGGCGTACGCGGCTGACTGCAGGCCTCGCAGCAGGGGGCTCGGATACGGCACCTTGGCCACGTGTTGCGTCAGCAGCACCGGGCGATGTCTTCGGCGGCTCGCCACGAACGTCGCGACGTTGAGAGCGTAGAGGCAGTCGTGCATGTGCACGACCTCGGCCCACGCGACTTGCTTGCTGACTCGCGCGGCGGCGAGCGGCGACGGCAGGGGATATGGAAAACCGAGGCGCTCGATGCCGTTCCAGACGCGGACTGGAACATCGTCGGCAGTCGCAGTGTGCAGGCGTTTACGGATATCAGCCGCCATCCAGCGCACCTCGTGGCCGCGCCTGCGATAGCCGGCGGCCTGACTCGCCGCCAACGTCTCGATGCCGCCAACGTGCTCCGGGTAGTAGTTACTGGTCAGCAGTATCCGCACGCGTCAGCCGGCCGTCACCCGCACCCGGTCGAGCACCTCATGCTGGAGCCGGACGACGTCTACGCCGTCCGACGCCGAGATGTCCTGCGGGGGAATTCGCGTCCGGCACGCCTCGACAAAACGAGCGATAACGACATCGTTGCCGTAAGCCAGGCGACCTATCACGTTCAGAGCTCCGGATCGCGCCACGCCGCCCAGATGACTCGTCATCACATCGGCCGTCGTTCTGAGGATGTGGCGGCCAAGATGCTCGCGATCGTTTCGAGTGACCACCAGCACGTCACGAAATACATCGAGCACCGCGAGGGCCTCCGACCCTATGACCATCAGGTGCCACTCGCTGACCGGAGCCACGAAGTTCATCGAGATCTGCGCCGGCGTTGACCCGGCGCGCATCAGCAGCGTGATTGCGGCCGGCGTGCTGCGGTCCGGATTGCCGGGCACGAGGTGCACGACCGCCATCTCGAGATCTGGCCCGAGGAGGCTGCGCACGAGGTAGAAGAAATGCGGCGACTCGTCATAGAAGAGCCCGAGAGGCAAGGACTCGTACCACTCCGGGAGCCGGCGCCGAGGATTGGAGAGTTGCGCACCCCACAGCGCGTGGACCTCACCCATACGTCCAGTGGCAAGCAGCTTCTTCAAGCGAATCGTCGAGCGCGTGAACTGGAAGTTGTGCACCACAGCCACGATGCGACCCTCACGCTCGGCGAGCTGGGCCAGCTCACGGGCGTCATCCAGCTCGAGGGCCATCGGCTTCTCGAGCAACACGTCCTTGCCGGCCAGCAGGTACTCCCTCGCCAGGGGGGCGTGCGATGCGGGCGGGGTGGCGATGGTGACCGCATCGACCGAATCCAGCCACGACACTCCGTGAGGACCCTCGGCGACGGCGCCCTCCGCAACCTTGAACAGGGCCTGGGCCCTCTCCACCCGGGCCGGGGTGTGGTCGATCACACCGACCACGTCGACGTCCGCACGACGCCTCAGCCAGGGCAGGTGGCGGTGCGTGCCGACCCAGCCGAGTCCGACGACGGCCACCCGCAGTGCGCCCATGTCGGGCCGGGATCGTACACCCACGCGCAAGAAATTCAGAACTGGTGGCTTGGACAGTTCAGGAAATGTTCAGGAAAGCCAGGCGTCCCGCATCGCAGCTCTTCGGCGCCCTCGCCGGCTGCCTCCTGGTGGTCGCCTGCGGCTCGACGACACAGCCGGCCTCGTCAGCGGGGCAGGCCCTTCAACAGGACGCTTCAACTCGACTGGCGTACGCACAGCTCCTGACGCTCGACAAGAAGCATCGGACCGACCAGCCGGAGTCTCAGAACAACCAGGACGATCGGGGCGAGGTGGAAGGACAGGAAGGCACGTGTGGCGTCGTGTCCCTGGGCGTGAGCCCGGCCTCCCCGCAGATGGGCGGCGTCAACGTCACGCTCACCGGCACGGCTAATGGCTGTTCGACGGGGCTCTACGCGTTCCTCGTCCGTCCGGCCGGTGGCACATGGTCGATGCTCCAGGGATTCAGCACCGCCACCACGGCCACCTGGCACACGTCGGGCCTGGCCGCCGGCTCGTATGAGTTGGACGTGTGGGCGCGACGCAGGAGCGCCGAGGACGTGCGGCTCTCCCCGATCCTGACGTACACGCTTCACGCGCCGGCCGATCCCCCGTTCTGCAAGTCGGTCACCTGGAATTCACCAACACCGAGCCAGCCGCAAGCGCCGGGCACCATGGTGACGCTGAGCGGCACGGCCAGCGGATGCTCCAACCCGCTGTACCAGTTCTGGATCCAGCCTGCGGGTGGAGCATGGACCATCCTGCAGGCCTACAGCACCAGCTCAACGAAGGTGTGGGATACCACCGGGCTGCTGACCGGAACCTACCTTTTCGACATCTGGGTCAGGTCGGCCACGTCCACAGCTCCGTGGGACACGCACCTCTCACCCAACCCCACCTACGTGCTGCAGACCGGCTCGCCGTGCACCTCGGTGACGTGGAACCCGCCAAGCCCGCTTGATCCGCAGGCACCCGGCGCCAAAGTGACCCTGAGCGGCCTGGCCGCCGGCTGCCCCAACCCGCAGTACGAGTTCTGGATCAAGTCGCCGAATACTGCGTGGGTGATCCTGCAGGGATACAGCTCGGCCGCCAGCGTGGTCTGGAATTCGGGCGGCGCGATGACCGGGACCTGGCTCTTCGACATCTGGGTCAAGCAGCTGGGTTCGACCGCAAACTGGGAGGCGCATATCTCACCGAACCCGACGTACGTGCTGCAGTTCGGCCCAGCCTGCACCTCGTCGGCGCTGTCCTTCACCCCTCCGTCGCCCACGGCGGCCGGCACCTTGGTCATGCTGACCGCAACAAGCACTGGCTGCCCTGACCCGACGTACGAGTTCTGGGTCCTTGCGCCCACTGGTTCGTGGACGATCCTGCAGGGCTACAGCACCAGCTCCACCGCGACCTGGTCGGCCACCACGCCGGGTACCTACCTGTTCGACGCCTGGGTGAGAGAGGCCGGCAACTCCCCCGACTGGGAAGCCCACATCTCGCCCAATCCGACCTACACCCTGAGCTAGAAACAAAAACTAAGCAACCCAACTTCCCGCAGTAAGCGTTTACTTGTGCGCACAACGGCATCGGGTCTGTGCAAACGCACCTGGAGGCACAGGTCATATGGGGTGGCAGGGGTCTGGAATCGGACGGAGGGCCCTTATCGGGCTGATCGTCGCCGTCTCCGCAGCGGCCGCCTGGGCGCCGCCTGCTGCCGCTGCCCCGAAGGCATCCGGCCATGAGGTTCCCGCGGTCGGCCATCCGCAGGTCATGACGCTGCCAGCTGGTACGGGCAAGCCCGACCGCAAGGCCAAGAATCCTGGAAAACCGTTCCTGGGAGCCAACGCGGAAGGGCTGGCTAGAGCCAAGGGTCGGGCCAAGAAAGACGAGGCGAGCTCGACGCCCTCGCCGGCTCCAGGAGCACTCGCGGGACTCTTCAACGGAACCAACCAGGCCGGCGTGACGGCAGCGGATGAGGGGTTCTGCTGCACGCCGCCCGACCCGACTGGCTCGATCGGGCCCAACAACTACGTCGAATTCATCAACACGACTATCGCCGTGTTCGACCGCTCGCTGAAGATGCTGAGCTCGAAGGACATGGCCTCGTTCGTGGCCGCCGCGTCAGGCCTGAACGTCAGCGACCCCCAGGTCCAGTGGGATCCCCGCGCCAACCGCTGGTTCTATGCGGCGATCGCCTTCGCCAGCCACAACAACTATCTCGTCTTCGGCTGGTCGAAAACACCTGATCCATCTGATCTCAACGGTGGCTGGTGCCACTTCTCAGCGTTCACCGGCAACCAGCTCGCCGACTACCCGAAGCTCGGTCACGACGACAACTTCGTTCTCATCGGCGCGAACCTGTACGACGACACCACCGGGAAGTTCGTCTTCACTACCGCGGCCATCTGGGCGCAGCCCAAGCCGCCGGTGGGCAACCTGACCACGTGTTCGGCCTCAGGGCTGACCGCGTTTGCCGACCCACAGCACCGGCTGCTGAACGCAGACAGGACGTCCGCCTTCACACCCATCCCGGTGAACCTTGCGGACGCGTCCGCGACCGGCTACATCGTCGCCGGGCACAGCCCGGTTGCCCCACTCCCTTCTGATCCGACCGGACCGCAGACCAGGCTCATGCTCTGGCACACCACGCTGCAGGGTGGGCAGCCCCACCTCTTCGCCGACGGTGACCTGACCGTGGGTTCGTTCGACGTCCCTGCATCGGCCCCTCAGCCGAGCGGTGGCCCGGTGCTCGACACGCTGGATGCCCGGCTGACGCAGGCCGTCGGCCACGCCGACCCCGACGCCGCAGGCGCCGAGGCAATCTGGACCCAGCACAGCATCAACGGACCCGGCGGTCGCTCCATAGCCCGCTGGTACGAGCTCCTGCCCGCGACGCTGACTGTGCGCCAGCAGGGGGCGGTACAGAGCGCAACCGACTTCATCTGGAACGCATCCATCTCGCCGTCGATCGCCGGCAACGATGCCGCGATCTTCTACAACAGGGGCTCGGCCGCAAACTTGGTGGTGGCCGCAGCGCAGTCACGGACGTCGGCCACGCCGCTCTCTGCGTTGAACGCAGGCGAACTGGTGCTCGCAACCAGCACCGATGTCGACGTCGACTTCAGCTGCACCTCGCCCTACGGCCCGCCATGCCGGTGGGGCGACTATTCGGGAGCCAGCCCCGACCCGGTCAACTCTGGCGTCGTCTGGGGCACGAACCAGGTCAACGGGTCGTCCGTTTTCAGTTTTCCGCAGTGGGTCACGCAGAACTACGCCGTCACGACGAGCGGCACGCCGCCGCCACCTCCCATTCCGTGCACGTCGGTGACATGGAACCCACCCAGCCCCGCTTCGCCGTCCGCGCCGGGCACGCAGGTGACGTTCAGCGGCACCGCCGCTGGCTGTCCGCACCCGATCTACCAGTTCTGGGTCCAGCCGCAAGGCGGCGCCTGGTCGATCCTGCAGGCGTACAGCCCGGCTTCGTCTGCCGTGTGGAACACGTCCGGGCTAGCGACGGGCACGTACCTGTTCGATGTGTGGGCGAAGGATGCAGGCTCGACTGCCGACTGGGACGCGCACGTGTCACCCAACCCGACGTATGCGCTGCAGAACCCCAACGTGTGCACCGCGGTGACCTGGAACGCTCCGTCGCCTGCGTCGCCCCAGGCGCCTGGCCCGCAGGTCACGCTGAGCGGCACGGCAGCCGGTTGCCCAAAGCCGGTCTACGAGTTCTGGATCCAACCACCCGGTGGTGCATGGGCGGTCCTGCAGGCGTACAGCTCGAGCTCCAGCGCCACGTGGAACACAGCGGGCCAGCCAACCGGCACCTACCTCTTTGACATCTGGGCGGAGCAGTCCGGCTCGACAGCGCAGTGGGAAGCGCACATCTCCCCCAACCCGACGTACACACTGCAGACCGGGCCGCCGTGCTCGGCGGTGACGATGGCTTTCAGCCCGGCCTCGCCGCAGACCGCGGGAACCTCGATCACGCTGACTGGCACCGCGACGGGCTGTCCTAATCCCCAGTACGAGTTCTGGGTTCAGCCCCCGGGTGGAGCGTGGTCGATCCTGCAGTCGTACGGCGGCAGCGCGACCGCGGCCTGGAACACGAGCGGGCTCGCGGCGGGCACGTACCTCTTTGATGTCTGGGCGCGCCAGAACGGGTCGAGCGCGCAGTGGGAGGCCCACATCTCGCCCAACCCGACCTACACGCTCCAGGCTCCTGTCGTGTGCACTTCGGTGACATGGAATGCACCGAGTCCCGGTTCGCCGCAAGCGCCCGGCACGCAGGTGACGTTGAGCGCCACCGCGACCGGCTGTCCGAACCCCGTCTACCAGTTCTGGGTGTTGCCGCCCGGCGGAACGTGGACGATCCTGCAGGCTTACAGCTCCGGCTCGACGGCGAACTGGAACACGACCGGGCTCGCCACCGGCTCCTACCAGTTCGACGCCTGGGCGAAGCAGACAGGTTCGAGCGCGCAGTGGGAGGCCCACGTCTCGCCCAATCCGACCTACACGCTGCAGACCGGAGCTCCGTGCACAGGCATGACCTGGAACGCCCCGAGTCCCGCCTCGCCGCAGCCGCCTGGCGCGCAGGTGACCCTGACCGGCGCTGCGAGCGGATGTGCCAACCCGCAGTACGAGTTCTGGATCCTGCCGCCAGGCGGTTCCTGGACGGTCCTACAGGCGTACGGCCCGAGCTCGAGCGTGGTCTGGAACACAGGAGGAGCCGCCACCGGCATCTACCAGTTCGACATCTGGGCAAGGCAGACGGGGTCATCGGCGCAGTACGAAGCGCACATCTCCCCGAACCCGACGTACACGCTGCAGACGGGTTCGCCATGCACCTCGGTGTCCCTGACGTTCACCCCCGCCTCACCCCAGAAGTCCGGGACCTCGGTGCAGCTCAACGCGACCGCGAGCGGCTGTCCCAACCCGCAGTACGAGTTCTGGATCCAGGCGCCCGGAGGGGCGTGGGTCATGCTGCAGGGCTACGGGGCCGGCTCGTCCGTGACCTGGAACACCACCGGCGACGCGGCGGGAACCTACCTGTTCGACGTGTGGGTCAGACAGACTGGCTCGACCGCGCAGTACGAGGCGCACATCTCGCCGAACCCAACCTACACGCTCAGCTGAAGTACGACGTCGGCAACGGTCTGGTAGTTGTCGACCGCGACATCGCGGAAGCGAACCGTGACTGACTGGCCTGGCTGAGTCTCGATCGGGATGAAGATCCACCCAGACGCCGCCGCGCCTGGGTCGATGTCGCCAGGCAGATGCGTCGACCGCCCGTAGTCTGCGCTGGTTCCGTCCACGACCGGCGCCGGATTCCACTCGGCCTCGTCGGCCCCGGCGTTCGTGGCGGTGACGTGAATCCACGTGCCGCTGCGGTGCCCCACCTCGTCAATCGTGATCGTGAACTGCCCCACGGTCCCGCTCGAGGCGACCGTGGTCGCCGCGCTCGGCGGCGGTGCAGAGGTGGGAATCGATTCGCCGCCCACACCGAGCGCAGCGCCCACCAGGAGCGCTCCGGCGCCGACGCCGTACATCGCCGCGAGCGCCCTGCGCGTGAATGTCATGGCAAGCGCGGCGCCGAGGCCGAGGCCGGTCAGGGCGGCGACAGCGGGCAGCGCCGGATATTCATACCGACCTGGACCGGCGAACTGGAAGGCGGCCGTCGCCGGCAGCAAGAGGGCGACAGCCGCCATGCCGGCGGCGCACGTCAGCGCGACCACGACGGGTCCACCGAGACTCCGCGCCCTGAACAATCCGATGGCGGCGATCAGCACGATCAACGAACCCAAGACGACAAACGCCGCCGCGAACGGCAGCGCACCAATCGGCTCTCCGCTCCAGTAGCTGACGGCAAAGAAGGCGATCGTGAAGGGGACGTATCGGAGGTCGAAGCTCTGCGGAGGCACGATCGACAGCCGGTTGGTCCGCGCCGATGGGACCGGCACCCCGTAGAGGTGGAGGTTGATAGCGAACCAGACGCCCACAAAGAGCAAGACCACGGCGCCGGTCAGCGCCAGCAGCAGAATCCGGCGCGGCAGCGGCGGACGCATGGCCGGCCACAACATCGCGACGGCTATGGCAGGCGCGAGCCCCAGCAACGTCAGCTTGACAAGCACACCCGCACCGAGGAGGACGCCCAGCAGAACGGCGCGCCGCGCGTTCCACCGTGTGCCGGCCCAGACGATCGAGAGAAGAACCGCGGCACCACCTATGACCGCCGCCAGGGCATCGTTGCCGACGCGCGTCATGTTCAAAGTTAGGCCCGGGAGCAGAACCCCGAACACGCCGGCCAGGCCGATGACCTCCGGTCGCCCTGGAGCCATGCGCCACGCCACCAGCACAGCCATCGGCGCGAGCAATGCAATCAGCAGCGCGTTGATGAGGCGCAGGACGAAGATCGCGGTCATCGCGCCGCCAAGCCGATCTGCGACCCACCAGATCGGAACCATCAACACGTAGTAGCCAGGCGTTTGCGCCGACTCGTAGGAGAGCTGCCACAGGTGGCGCGACATCCAGACGGCGTTGGCGCGCGCCGACATCGCGGCGGGCGGAGGCCCAATGTCTGCTGCGTCGGGAGTCGGATACGTGCCGGGTGACTCGAAGCGGTAGACGCCGGTTGATTTCATGACGTCAAGGGTTTCCGGGTCGATCGTCGTCCTGTCTGCCAGCGGGTAAGTGCCATGACTTAGCTGGATGATGAAATCGGTGTGTTGGGCTTCATCGACTCGCGACCACACCGGCTGTGTCGCGGCCATCAGCAGAGCAGGGAGTAAGGCGAGGACGTAAGCGGCCGTCAGTGGCCGCCGCCGAATGAAGCGCCAGACCCTAGACGGAATCCGGCTCGCTGTCGATGCCGAGGATGCTGAGAAAGAAGCTTGCAAAGATGGTCTGGACGCCAAGCGTGAGCAAGACGGCTGCGGGGATGATCTCACGCATCGTGAGTCGCGGATCGAGGGCGCCAAATCCCACCGCGCCCCAGCTCAACACCGCGACCACGATGCCGATGACGCCGACGAGGAACATCAGGGCGCCGAGCACGAGCCCGGTCTCGAGCTGGACGTAGCGAAACATCGCGGCGTACTGCCGGTTGGGCGGATGGAAGCCCATGCGCATCGCGAACACTTTCGTGAAAACAGCAAAGACGATCAGCTGGTAGCCGATCAGGCAGCAGAAGCCGGCGAGCAGAAGGGTGTGTATGTCGAAGCCGAACCCGCCGACCTTGATCGGGCCGATCTCTAGAGCGCCGCCAACGACGAGGCCGACCGCAAACAGGGTGATGCCTGGATAGAGAAACAGCCAGCGCGGGCTGAACAGCAGCATGAAGCGCATGTGGCGCCAGCCGTCGCGCCAGGTGCGCAGATGCGGCGGCCGCGAGCGACCGTCGGGACGCAGCGTGACGGGGACCTCGGTGATCTTCATTCGGCGCAGCGAAGCTTTGATCACCATCTCGCTCGCGAACTCCATGCCGGTTGCACGAAGGTGCAGCTTCTCGTACGCGTCCTTGCGAAATCCACGCAGCCCGCAGTGCATGTCGCCGACGGGGGTCTGGAAGAACATGCGGCCAATGAATGTGAGCACCGGGTTGCCGACCCAGCGGTGCGACCACACCATCGCGCCATCCTGGATGCCGCCGGCGAAGCGGTTGCCCATCACGAGGTCGTATCCCTCGCGCAGCTTTTCGACTAGCGGCCCGATCGCTGTGAAGTCGTAGCTGTCGTCGGCGTCGCCCATGATCACGTAGCGACCGCGCGCCGCATCGATGCCGCCGATCAGCGCGCTGCCGTATCCCTTACGCGCCACGTTGACGACACGTGCGCCAAGCTCGGCGGCGATTTCCGGCGAGCCGTCGGTGCTGCCGTTGTCGGCCACCACGATCTCGGCGGTGAGCTCGAGCTCTTTGATCGCCCGCTGGGCCTTGCGGATGCACGTGGCGAGCGTTTCCACCTCGTTGAGGCACGGCATCACGATCGAGAGTTCGATCCCGGTGGGTGGCCTGTGCTCGGTTTGCCTGCGGGGACGCTGGGCGACGCTCACCGTCTGGTGCAGCGTAACGCCGGAGTCCTGGGTTGATTGCCCAGAAAAGCAGTGACCCCGACGGATCGCCTCTCAGGAGCCGGGCCACGACCTTGCGGTCCTGTCCCTGCCCCCTTGAACGTTTCCCTCGGGGCCGTGCGCAAATGTAAGGGCAGCCTGCGAACCTGGCAAGCCCCGAAAGTCAGTTCGCCGCCAACCTTGTTTAAGTAGCCTAGGTTAGAGGCTGGTACAGGACGTTAATGCCGCCGTCGACCACCACGTCCTGGCCCGTGACGAGGTCGCTCTCCAGCAATGAAACGACCACGTGCGCGACGTCGTCCGGAGTGGCGATTCTTCGTAGAGGCGTCTGGCCCACAAACTTCTCTTCCTGCGCGGCGGCGGCCTCGTCGCCAAAACGGCTGCTGAACCATCGCGTCGACACCAGGCCCGGCGACACCGAGTTGACCCGAATCTCAGGCGCCAGCGCCAGCGCCAGGGCCCGCGTGAGCTGCACCACCCCCGCCTTGGAGACCGCGTAGGCGATCGAAGAGCCTGACGCCCGGTGCGCTGCGATCGAGGCGATGTTGACGATGGCGCCACCGGTCTTCTTCAGCTCTGGAGCCGCCGCGCGGCAGCAGAAGAACGTGCCTTTCAGGTTGACGCCGAGGATGTCGTTCCAGACCGTGTCGGTCAAGGCATCGAGGTCCGAATGTGGGATGAAGTGGGTCGTCCCGGCGTTGTTCACGAGCACGTCGAGCCTTCCGTTTCGATCTACCGCGGCCGCAATCAAGGCCTTGACCTGGGTCTCGTCGGCCACGTCGGCCTGGCACGTGAGCGCCTCCGCGCCGAGATCTCGGACATCCCTGGCCGTGAGCTCGGCGTCGGCCGCGGATCGCGAGTAGTTGACGACCACTGCCTTCGCGCCGTGCTTGGCCAGCAGCAGTGACGTCGCCCGGCCAATGCCGGTGCCGCCGCCGGTGACCAACGCGACTCGACCGGCGAGCTCCATGCGAGACTGGAGTGTATGCCGCTCGCGTTGGCCGAGGCTCAGAAGGCGATCGGGGCCGCGCACGAAAAGGCGGCCCAGCTCCAGATTCGGGTCACGGTCGCGGTGGTCGACGAAGGCGGCCTCCTGGTCGCGCTTGGGCGCATGGACGGAGCGCCACCGATCTCGCCGCAGGTCGCCGAAGCGAAGGCAGTCGGCGCCGCGATGCTCTACCGCGATGGAGCGGGCCTGGCCGACCTGGCCAGGGATCGACCTGGATTTTTCAGCGTCGTCGACCGGCTTGTTCGGGTGCCGATAGTGCCCGGCCTCGGCTCTGTGTTGATTCGCCGCGACGGCGCAGTCGTGGGAGCCGTGGGGGTCAGCGGCGGGCGGCCGGAACAAGACCTCGAGTGCGCCGAGGCGGCTCTCAGCTCAATCTGATCCGCCGCAGAGGCTCGTAAATCGAGCCGCCGCGCCCCAGATGGCTCTGGTACAGGATCAGCTCGTCCGCACGCCACGCCGGAAGCGCTGGGGGCGTCGCAAGCGGAGGTAGCGCCGCTCCATCGCGCGCTTTTGCCCGAGCCAGCGTGAGATGAGCGTGGAAGCGCCGCTCTTCAGGCTCAAGACCGGCCTGCGCGCATGCGGCCTCGACCGTTGTAGCCAGCTCCCCGATCTCTCTCTCCCCTGAGCTCAAGCCGATCCAGACCACACGCGCAACGCGGCCGCGCTTGAAGCTGCCTACTGCGCCGAGCCGCACGTCAAACGCGCGGAGCTCGGAAGCCGCGAGGGTGGCTGAGATTCCATCGGCGAGTGACATCTCGACGTGGCCGAGAAAGCGGATCGTGAGATGCAGGTTTGACGGGGGCGTCCAGCGAAACTCAGGCGCACGCTTCGCGCAGTCCTCTATGTAGGTGCCCAGTGCGTGGCGATGAGGTTCGGGCAGGGGCAACCCGAAGAACGTCCTGACCTTTAGCGGCCGAGGCGGTTCTTCTTCTGCCAGTTGACCGGAGCCCACGTGCTTGGCGCGCTTGGCCGCCAGCCGAACTGCGAGCTGACCGAGTCGATGCCGGCCGCCAGGTTGTCGAGCTGGATCATGTTGACCTCGTCCGGCGTGATGGGCGGGTCGCTCATCACGGCTTCCATCGCCACCGTTGTCGGAATCATCAGCGGCACCGGGAGCCGGAACTTTGCCTTCTTGATGCCGCGCGCGGTCAGATACCAGGTGAACATCTGCTCGTACGTAACGACCTCGGGGCCCCCGAGCTCGATGATCTTGCCCAGCAGCTCGGGCTTGTTCAGGGCCTCGACGATGCAGCGTGCGGCGTCCTCGCGAAGAATCGGCTGCACCTTCGCCTGGCCGCTGCCGGGGATGAAGGCAAACGGGCCTACAAGGGCGCGCTCAAAGTCACTCAGGATCCCGCCTTCCTCCGCAAGAACGAACGAGAAGCGAAGGATCGTCCCCGTGACACCGGTTCGAGCGAGCTCTTGCTCGCCCATCCAGCGGGATGTGAAGTACTTGTAGTGCGGGTCGAGCTTGGCCCCGATGGCGCTCACGAAGACCACCGAGCGGACGCCTGCGGCCATCGCGGCCTGGCCCATGATCTTGGGTCCGTCGACGTTCACTGCGAGGTACGACTGCGGCCGGTTCCGGCGCACGGCGACGAGGCTGATGATGTGCTCGACGCCCTGGGCGGCCTGCGTCACGGATGACGGGTTGAGGGCGTCACCGACGACGACCTGCGCGCCGCGCACCTTGAACGCCGCCGCCTTCATCGGGTCGCGCACCAGCACGCGCAGCTGGTGCCCCATGTCGAGGACCATGTGCGCGACGCCACGGCCCACAAAGCCTGTCGAGCCGAGGAGCAGAATCCGCGCCACCTCAAAGAATCCTAAATACTGGAGCCAGGTGGCCGGTGCAAGCTCCGGTGGATTTGTACTTGGAGTCCTCGCATTTCTGCTCGGCGCAGCCGCAATCGTGGCCGCGATCCGGCGCCGGCGCGGCCGGGAAGCCTACCCCGAGACATACGCGGCGGCCGGCGGCATCGTCTATACAGGCGTTCAGATGGGGTGCGGTGCAGCGCTCCTGCTAGGGGGTGCCGGCCTGATCATCCTGGCGTTGATCTTCCGGCACTAGATGACGTTCTTCTCGTGGACCAGCGAGCCTTTCGCGAACCGCGCGAACGCGAACTGGCTGATGTCGAGCTCGGAGTGATGGTCCAGCAGGAGCTGCGTCAGCAGCAGCGCCGCCGCCGGTGCCTGCATGAACCCGTGGCCGCTGAACCCCGCCGCGCACCAGAACCCCTCGAGCTCGGGCACCGGCCCGAGGATCGCCTGCTGGTCGGGCGTCGTCTCGTATAGCCCCGCCCACGCCGTCTTGACGCCGGCGTTGGCCAGCGCGGGTGCGCGTCTCGCCGCCTGCTCGAACATCTTCTCCAGAAAGTCCCAGTTGACGTCGGTGACGTAGCCGGGCGGATCCGAGCGGTCGCTCATCCCGATCAGGACGCCATCGCCCTCGGGATGGAAGTAGAGCGAGGTCTGGAAATCCACCGTCATGGGGTTGGTCCGAGGAACCGACGGAAAGGTTCCGGTCACGGCGATGTGCCGCCGATACGGAAGCACCGGGATCTCCAGCCCGGCCATCCGCCCGATAGAAGAAGACCACGCGCCCGCGCAGTTGAAGACGAGTCGCGTCGCGACCTCGCCGGCGGACGTGCGTACGCCCTGGACACGCCCGGAGGCGACGTCGATGCCTGCCACCTCCACCCCCTCTCTCAGCCGGGCGCCGAGCCTGCGCGCGGCCGATGCGTAGCCAGAGGTGACATCGGCCGGGCTCGCGATCCCATCGGTAGGGCAGTAGGTGCAGCCGAGGACGTCATCGACGTTGAGCACCGGCACCATGCGCGCCGCCTCTGCCGCGTCGACCCACCGCGCTTCGGTCAGCCCGGCGCGATGCCACATCTCCATGTTCAGCCGGAAGTCTTCGACTTGCTGAGGCAGGGTCAGCACGAACAGGTATCCGATCTGGCGAAAGTCGGCGGGATGACCCGTTTCCTGCTCGAAGTCCTCGAACATGCGGACCGACATCCGCTGCAGGCGGACGTTGGCCTCCATCGAGAATTGCTGGCGAACGCCGCCCGCGCACTTCCCGGTCGACTGCGAGCCCAGCGTCTCGCGCTCAAGCAGGAGGACGTCCACGTCGCGCCTGGCCAACTGGTACGCGAGCGCGGATCCCATGATGCCGCCGCCCACGATCACGACGTCAGCGCTTTCCACTCGTCTCCGTGACGCTTGCCTCGCGCGCGACCTTGACCATGCCCCACACCTCGAAGATGAGCTTGAGCGCGGCCAGCGTCGTGATGTCACCGACGTCCAGCGGCGGCGACACCTCGACGACGTCGAGCCCGACCAGCGACGAGCGCGCGGTCGCACCGCGGAGCAGGTCAAGCGCCTGGCGCGTGGAAAGACCTCCTGCCGACGGGATCTCAGTGCCCGGCGCGAAAGCAGGGTCCAGCGCATCGATGTCGAAGGAGATGTGCACCTTGTGGCCCGCGAGACGGTCGGCGATCCGGTCCGCAGCGCCGCCCGGGTCGCGCGAGATCTCCGCCGCCGACACGAGCAGGACCTTGTTCCTGGCGATGAAGTCGATCTCTTCTGGGTCGTAGTCGCGGCCCCCGGCGATGACGACGCGTGCAGGCTCGATGCCGGAAGCTTCCAGGGCCCGGCGCAGGGCGCAGCCGCACGTCCAGTGGCTTCCCCGAGAGAAATCGCACAGGTCTGGGTGTGCGTCCACCCACAGCACGTGCAGTCCGGGATGCCGGCGCATCTGGGCGGACAGCGTCGAGATGTCGGTGCAGTGGTCGCCTCCAAGGACGGTCAGGAACGCCTCCGGAGGAATCCTGGCCAGGCGTTCCATCGGATTCATCCAGCCACCCTCGATGTCGGCGCCGACCTCCAGGTCACCGATGTCCTGCACGCGGAAGCCAGCCAGCAAGTGCCCGTCCTCAGTCACGGGCGGCATGGCTGCAGAGAGATGGCGGATTCGCGCAGGCGCCTGAGCCGCGCCTCTGCGGTAGACGGCGGAGCCGTCATATGCGATGCCCGCCACCACGACATCGGGGTTGTCGCCGCCTGCCAGACCTGCCCACGGACGCAGGCCGTCCAGGTTCACACCCTTCTCCTTTCCGGCACCTTCAGGATGCTAAGCGAGCCGATCACGAACCAGACCACAAATAGACCGAACACGACGGGAAATCCGCCCGGCAGTCCGAGGATCAGCGGTCCGCGGTTGAAGATGTCGAGCAGAGGCCCACCTACAGCCACCGCCGCGATTCCGGCGCCGGCCGTGGCGATGTTGGAGAAGCCCATGTAGAGGCCGCCCTGGTGCGGCGGAATCGTGTCCTGAATGAACGCCCAGTCGACCGAGAAGAACACGCCGAGTCCAAGGCCGATGAGCACGCCGGTCAGCGTGGCCTGGGCCGCGAGGTCCGGCACTTTGAGCGCCGTCGCAAGCGGGTCGAGGAGCCGGCCTGGCAGCCACTGGTAGTGGCTGAAGACGAGAACCAGACTGCCTACCGCCCCTGCAAGACCGGCAACAAAGATGAGCGGGCGCCGGCCGGTGCGATCGGAGACGCGTGAGGCCGGCCAGCTGACGAGCGCCGCCACGCTGATCGCGATGCCCAGCAGTGTCGTCGCCGCAAGCGTCGTGGCTTTCCGGTCGTGATGAAAGAACACGTTGTCGAAATAGAAGAACGCGTAGTTCTGCAGCCCTCCAAAGCCCATGAAGATCAGCAGCCGCGAAACCATCAGCCAGACGAAATTGACATTCCGCAGTGGCACGCCGAACGTCTTGCGCAGCAGCTCCTTCAGGCTCTGAAACTGACGCTCCACAGGAGTCCGTCGATCAGGAACGAAGAAGATGGTTGCCAGCATCGTCGTGACCAGGACGAGCGCGATCGAGAGGATGGCTGCGCCGCGACCGTAACGGGCAAGCAGGACCCCTGCGCCGACAGTTCCGCTGGCGATGCCGGCAAGGTTCGCGACGCCGTAGTAGCCCGATGCATGTCCGCGTTGACGCTCCGGCACGACGTCCGGCAGCAGGCCCTGATATGGCGCCTGCGCGGTGTTGGATGAAAACTGGAGGAAGAAGTAGAGAACGGCGACCCACCAGTAGTTCCCGGCCAGCGCGATACCCGCAAGAAACAGCAGATCGCCAATCGTCCCCCCTGCGATGAATGGGCGCCGGCGCCCCCACCGCGTGACCGTGCGGTCGGAGATGCCGCCGACGATCGGCTGCCAGATGACCGCGACCAGGGTGCCCATCGACTTGAGCAGGCTCGAAGCGGTTCCTTCGTTGGCCCGGCCGACGAACTGGATGATCATGTCCGGCAGGATCAGCGCAGTCAGGCTGTTCCAGAGGTAGCCGATCGCCACCCAGTAAAGCGACAGGACGACGAAGTCCAGATGGTTGAGACGGCGGCGCGGCTGCCGTGCCGCGACCGGCGCGGCTGTCAATCCGGGTGGTAAGGCGGCAGCGACTTCTTGACCGGCCGGTCCTCGCGATAGCCCAACGCGTACTCGCCCTGCAGGATCGTGTGCACCTCGCGTGTGCCTTCGTAGATGATCGGCGCCCGCGCGTTCCGCAGGAATCGTTCGACTGGATATTCGGCCGAATAGCCGTACGCGCCGTGCACCTCGACAGCGTCGTGCGCCGCGTTGAACGCGGCGTCAGTGGCGTACTGCTTTGCGACTGAAACCTGGCGCGTGTGCCGAGCGCCGGTGTTTTTCATCCAGGCAACCTTGAAGTAGAGGAGACGGCAGATCTCGTAGTCGCGCGACATGCGCGCGATCATCTGCTGCACCAGCTGGTAGCGGCCGATCTCCTGGCCGAACGTCTTGCGCTCTCGCGCGTACTTAACGGATGCGTCAAGGCACGCTCGCACGGTGCCGGTGGCGCCGGCGGCGACCGTGTACCGGCCGTTGTCGAGGCAGCTCATCGCGACCTTGAAGCCATCGCCCTCGTCGCCGATGCGGCTCGTCTCGGGCACCTCGACGTCGCTCATGAAGATCGATCCCACGTCTCCGGCGCGAATTCCGAGCCGGTCCTCGATTGGCTCCGTGCGCAGTGAGCTTCCGGATTCCTTGCGGTCGAGCATGAACGCGGATACGCCGCGGCTCCCAGCTTTCGGGTCCGTCTTCGCAAAGACGAGCAGATAGTCGGCGGTGTCGGCGTCCGACACCCAGATCTTCTGTCCGTTCAAGACATAGCCATCGCCGTGGCGCCGCGCGGTCGATTGCATGGAGGCCACGTCCGAGCCCGCGTTCGGCTCTGTGAGCCCGTAGCACGCGAGCTTCTGCCCAGATGCCATCGGCGTCAGCCATCGCTGCTTCTGTTCCTCGGTCGCCCAGGTATAGAGGCCCAACCCGACGAGACCGACGTGCACCGAAAGCACGGTTCGATACACCGTGTCCACGTACTCGAGCTCTTCGCAAACCAAGCCGAGCGACAGATAGTCAAGCCCGACGCCGCCGTACCGCTGCGGGAAGCACACGCCGGGCAGCCCGAGTGAGGCGAGCTTGGCGAAGATGTCTGGGTCGTGCTTGCCCGCACGGTCGTCGGCCGCGATGCGCGGCGCGAACTCCCGGGCGCAGAAGTCGCGGACTGTCGCGACCAGCTGCTCCTGGTCCGGAGTCAGCGCGAGGTCCAACACGCGCCTAACTTACTTCGTCGGGCAGGCGGTAGGCGTCGGTGTGGCCTTTGGCGTGGCGGTCGGTTTGGCCGTGGGCGCGGCGGTCGGTTTGGCCGTGGGCGAGGGCGACGGACATGTCACCGGGCTCGTCGTCGGCAGCGGGTGCAGATCGTTCGGTCCGGTGTGGCCGATGAAGGGCAGGTGCTGGCCAAAGCCAAGGATGAACGGCACCGCCCGCGAGCCGTGCAGCTGTGGCTGGAGGAAGTCGGTGAAGGTCAGCTGGAGCTGGTGGATGCCGCCCACTGAGTCGAGGTGGGCCTGGTTGTTCTTGGCCGCGGCGGCCTTCAGGGCGTTGAGATCCGACTTCGACACCATGGCCGCAGTGATCGGATTGGAGAGGATCTGGTTCTCGAGCTGGTTGACCTGCGTCAACGTGAGGCTCGCGCTCCGGAGAACGGGCTCGAACGCGTTGTCGAGGGTCACCAGCGCTGACACGGCAAGGTAGATCACGACCAGGCTGACGAGCACATGGACGACCACACCGAGCAGTCCGTCGATGCCACGGATCGCCTCCAGGCGGTGAAACGCCCCGCCGATCGCTCCTCCGACCGCTCCGAGGATGACCGCCAGGATCAAGGCGATGAACACCGCGAACACCGCCTGGAGATGCAGGAACTTGTTGACGGCGTCCGTGTACTGGTCGTGGAAGCGGAAGATCACGAGCAGGGTGCCGAAGAAGAAGATCTCGGCCATGAGGGGCTGGATGACGCCGCGCTGGA
>DATEGL010000299.1:0-13880 GCA_035280145.1 Candidatus Dormiibacterota bacterium
CCCCGGCCAGCTACTCGTTGTTGCCTGGCGACCAAATTCGACGTTGAAATGTCTGGAGTCCGGTGCAATGATCGAAGTGGCCGGTGGTTCGAAAGGCGCAAGCCAGACGGACCGCCGGTCACTTGTTTCCTGCACGAATCAGATCGCTCGAGTGAGCACGCCCTCACGAGGACGCGCGGACTGCACCGCGAACACTCCGAAGAGCGCAAAACAGATGATCAGTACTTGCAGCAAGCGGGTCCAGCTCCCCACTGTCGTCACCTCCTTCTTCAGATTTGCGGCGCCGAGTGCGTCGCCCTGCCTGATAAACGCCGCAAGCGCGCACCGGTTACGTGGCTTCGCGATCTGCCCTCGATGCCGTCCGCAATCGCCGGCGTAAGCAGTCCGCGCACGGCCAGCGTGGTCCGCCGGCGCGCGACGTCGTCGACATTGCAGGCCCACTCCGATTCGAAGGCGTAGTCGACCTGAGCCCAAAGGTCGGGACCCTCGGGATGAATGCGATCGAGGCCGTCGGGCACAGTCTTTGCCAGCTCCAGGATGCGGCAGGCCTCGTCGCCGTAGAGCCGCTCGAGATGGTCAGCGACATCCGGCTCGAGACTGGGGCATGCCTCGACCTGAAGACTCCATCCGGTTCCAGGCAGGCGCCGGCTGTCGGGTGTGATCTCGGCGGACTGAGGCAGGGCCTTGCGCAGCGCATCGCACGCGATGAGGCGGTGCGTTGTCAGCTTGCCGCCCGCGACAGAAACGAGCCCATTGCGGCTGACCTCGATCATGTGGCCGCGCCGCGTGGCGGCCGTGTCACGCTCCGCATATGGCAGAGCGCGCAGCCCAGCCATCGCAAAACGCATCCGCCTGCTGTCGAGCAGCTCGCGGGGGAGGAACCGTGATGCCTCCTCGAGCACCTCGCTCACGTCATCCTCAGTGACGCGGGCATCCGTAGGGTCGCCTGTGTAGAGCGTGTCGGTCGTGCCCAGCATGAGCGTGCCCTGCCAGGGAATACCCATCGTCACCCGCCCACCGTCGAGCGGCACAGCTATGCCCGCCCGCCAGTTTCCTGAAGGCGGAAGCAACACGTGCACGCCCTTGCTCAACCGGACCAGGTCGTCCGCGCTCGGATCGTCGAGCCGGCGCACCGTATCCACCCAGGGGCCCGCGGCGTTGATGACGTGGTTCGCGCGGACCTCGAGCCGCCCATCGCGGCCGGCGTCAATGGTGATCGTGCCTCCGCGGTTGTGCCTGAGCTCGAGAGCGACCGCCCGAGCGTGGTTGAGGACCAACGCACCTGCGCGCGACGCGCCCTTGACCGTCGCGAGGACGAAGCGCGAGTCGATCGTCTCCGCCTCCTCGAACAGGCCGCACATGCGGAGGCCGTCTGTCCTCAGCCCCGGTACGAGATGCACCGCGTTCTGCGGGGTGACGACGCCGACGCGACCGCCCATACCGGCGAGAGCGCGGTAGAGCATCAGACCCGCGACGACGGTTGCCGGACGTTTTGGTGAATCGTCATAGACCGGAAGGAGAAAGGGGATCGGCCGGACCAGGTTCGGCGCGACCAGCTCCATCAGCACCCGGCGTTCTCGCTGCGACTGCCTGACGAGAGCGATGTCACCCATCGGCAGGTAGCGAAAGCCACCGTGCACGAGCTTCGACGACGCGCTCGAGGTGGCGCCTCCGAAGTCGCCTGAGTCGATCAACCCGACGTGCATCCCCAACCGCGCGCCCTCGAGCGCGACGCGCGCGCCGACGATGCCTCCACCGATCACGGCGAGGTCGAGGCGCTCCGTGGCGAGCCGGTCGATCGTTTCAGCGCGCTGCACGGGCCAGTACCTCCAGTGCGCCGGCTGGTAGCTCCGGGTAGGCGGGCAGGAAGACGAGGCGCGACATCACGTCGCGAGCGCGAAGGGGTTCCAGCTCGGGCCGATCCGGCGGTGCGGGCACCGCCGAGACGCTGCTGGCTGAACGCGCGGCGTCGAATCCGGCGGCGCGAACGTTGCGGATCAGGTCGTCGGGCTTCTCGGCCACGACCGGGAACAGCCAGTGGGTGTGGTTGAGCGCCGAACCTCCGACGTGGAGACCGGCCGGCAGCATCGCGGCGAGCCGTTGCCCTGAGGCAGCCCTGGCCGCCAGACGCGAGTGATCGAAGGTGCGGATGCGGTGCGCCAGGAACTTCAGCACCGGCGCTCCGGGCCGCTTCTCGAGACGGCTGACCAGCGCGACAGTCGAGCCGGCAGGAAACGCGCGGGCGGCGGAGTTGACAAACCGGTCGAAGTCGATGCCGGCCGCACCCGCCGCGGCGGCCAGCATCGTGAAGGGAAGCGGCCGGGTCAGGCCGGCGAAAGCCGAGGCCTGGACGATGCGCTTCAGATGCGCGGGCCGGCTCTGCACCTGCCACCGGCGCTGGATTGCTCGCATGCGCGCCAGCAATCCGGGGTCGCGCACGGTGAGCATCGCACCGCCGAGGGAGGTGCTTGTTTTCAGGATGCCGAAGCTGAACATCGACACGTCAGCCAGCGGGTCGCCTGTGTCGCTCGGTCCGTCAAACGCCTGCGCGCAGTCCTCGACCAGCAGGATTCCCCGTTGGTTGCAAACGCCGGCCACCGGACGAAGATCGACGTGGCCGCCAAAGAGATGCGCCACCACCATCACCCGAGCGCGATCGCCGATCGCCCGGACCAGCGCCTCCGGGTGAGGCGCCAGTGTCGCTGCGTCAAGATCGACCGGCACCGGCACGAGCCCGTGGTGCCTGGCCAGGCGCGGCATGTCAGCATGCGTGACTGCCGAGAACAGCACCTCGGTGCCGGCCGGCAGCGCCATTGCGCTGAGCAGGAGGTGGAACCCACTCCGCACCGAGTAGCACGCGACCACCGAGCGGTCGGGAGTCCATAGCCGCTCCACGTCTTCGGCCGCCGTCGAATGATCGGACGCCGGCAGCACCGTCAACGCCGCGGCGAGATCGGCCGCCCGGATGTCGAGCCTGTGCCGTGCATGGAATCGAAATCCGGTATCAGCTCGCATGGGCGCCCTCGCATGCCGCGACCAGCACCTCGTTGAAGTCGTCCGGGCGCTTGATACAAACGAAGTGATCGCCCTCGATCTCGAACACGAGGCCGCGGCCGAGGACCCTCGCCAGGTCTCGCTGCGCCTCGGGCGAGACGACCTTGTCGTCGTGAGTCACGATCACAGCGGCGCCGCAGGTCGTGTCGCCCAGCCACGATCGCGAATCGAACGCGGCAGCCTCGGCGGCAGCGTCGAGCAGGGCACGAGTGTCATGGCGGCGGACCTCGCTCATCAGCCACCGACCGCGCTCCGAGTTTGCCGACTTCGGCGCGAGCAGCGCCAGCATCACCGCCCGGCGCGCACTCTCGGGCAGGCGCCGAGCCGCCTGTTCCAGGACACGCCCGGCACCCTTGCCGGTGGGCACGTCGAACCGGCCGGCGGTGGCGCACAGCACCAGGCCGGCGACCAGCTCGGGATGGCGGCGCACAAAAACCTGCGCCACCAGCCCGCCGAGCGAGTAACCCACGACGATCACTCGACCGGCTTCCAGCGTGTGCACCAGGGCGGCCAGGTCGTCGGCGCATTCGTCCGCGTTGAAGCGCCTCGTGCGCAGACCGCGGCCGTGGCCGCGCAGGTCGGGTGCGACCACGTGGAATCGCCTGGCCAGGGCGGGCACCGCCAACGACCAGTTCAGGTCGGCGGTCGCCATCAGGCCGTGCAGCAGGAGCACGGTCGGCGCTCCCTCAGGGCCCTTCGCCAGGCGGACGAACGCGCTGCCTCTGCCCGGAAGCTCGACCAGCCGTCCCTCGGGCAGCTGGTCGGCGAAGTGAAGATCGGCGACGTCGAGTCGCTCGATCGCGATCGCCGGACGGCGGGTCTTGCCGAACATCTCGCTCCTCCTCGGGCCCCCCGGTTGAGGCCGTCGAAGCGGAGGGTTCGGGCAGACCTGTGCGGCTGGGGTCTAGACCAGGTCTTGACTAGGTCCGAGACGAAAACGAGACCAGTCTCAGCTCGAGACGGCGGACTCCTCGAGCTCACGGAGGCGGTCGACGAGGCGCCTGACGCCGTACGACCGGCGGTTGAAATAAGCGGCCCGGCTCAGGCCGACTCGAGTTTCTACGGCGTAGTGGCCGCCTATCCGGCGGATGTAGTAGAGGTCGAGGATCTGGCCGGCCTGGGCGTCCTGTTGGAAGTTGGACGTGCGCAGATGCTCGATCGCGCCCTCGATCGCCTTGCGCAGCTCCCCTGCGGTCGGCGCCCCCAGGCAGCGCATGCCGATCAAAGGGTTGTCGGCCAGGTCACGCGTGTTGTGGAGGACCTTGAGCGCATGCTCGACCCTGTCGACGGTGACATCAGGGGCTTCGGCTGACGACTCCTGGCTCAAGGCGGGCCACAGAACCGACGCCGCCCGCACGGCGTCCGCGCCCGGGAAGAGCAGATAGCTGATCAAGCCGCCGACGATCGCGCAGGCCAGTACGGTCCCGAATGTCATGTCGGCGGGCCACCAGATCCCCGGGCTCGCGCCGATCCATACGAGGTAAACCCCGCCCATCAGCGCACCCAGCACGACAGCGAAAAGCTGCACCCTGGCCACCCGATCGGCGCGCGGCCTGATCAGAAGCAGGGCGACATCGGCCAGGACTCCGATGATGGCGCCGACCAGGATCATGTCCAGGTGCCCAAGCTGCAGCGCCACGAGAAGCGATGTGGTGGCGAGCATCAGGGTCAGACTGCCGACTGGAATCCGGTTCTGGCGAAGGGTCCAGAGGATCACGCCCACCACCGCCGTGGTCTGCATGAGCAGGCCGAGCGCTCCAAGAATCTCCTCGCGATGGTTGAACTGGTCGAACGAGCTCCTGGGGTCCGGCAGCTGAATCTCCGTCGTGGCATAGCGGTCTATGTACGGATGGTCGAACTGAGTGAAGAACGTGACCGCCGCGAGCAGGAGCGCCGCCGAGGCGAGTGCCGTCGGCCCCACCAGCAGCTCGCCGCGTACCGCCGATGCGCGTAGGGGGCCCACCACGATCAGCACGCCCCCCGCGATTTCGAGCAGGTTGGGCAGCCTGAAGATGGCCGGAACCCCGAAGTCCGGGCCAAACGCGGCGTTCCACCAGCCGTTGATCACGATGCCGGCCAGAAACGTGAACAAACCAACCACGCTCAGCCCGTAGCCTTCCGGGACGGCGGTCTGCGCGCTGCCGGTGCGCCTCCACGTGACGACGCTGACAGTCCCCACGTACAGCGCGAGCGCCAGCCACGCGGCCTGCGTGGGCACAGCGGCCCAGCTCGGCACGTCCAGCGGATATTGCCGCGTCAGCCAGGACTGGTAGTACCCGGCGCCGATCAGGACCGCGCTGAGGGAGGCGAAGCCCCAGTCGAATGGCGTTCCAGCGAGCCACCACCGGATCCACGTCGTGATCCGGTCGGGAGGGCCGGCGCTTGGTTCATCTTCGACGGCTGTTTCGAGAGTCGCCATGCCCGCGCGTAGCATGCGCGGGTTCCGGCCAAACTAAAAGAGGCCGGTCAGCCAGCGCCGCAGCGGCTTGCGGCCGCCGGGATCGTGATAGTCCGGCAGCAGCGCGCCCACACCGTTCTCGCCCGCCTCGTACACCTCCTCCACCGTTTTGCCTAGCGTGTCGATCGGCTCGCCGATGTGCACGAACAGGCGCTTGCCCAGCCAGATCTCTTTCATGCCGGCCTCGGCCACTGGCAGCACGGGAACCCCTCCATCGACCGCAAAGTGCGCGAACCCCTTCTTGAACGGGAGCAGCTGACCTTCGCGCGGCCCGAAGTCGCCCTCGGGGAACAGCGCGACCACGCCCCCGGCGGCGAGGCACCGGTCGACTTGCTGGTAGAGGGCCTTATCGCCGCGGCGGGCCCTGTCCACCGGGACTACGCCGCCCGCAGCCTTGACGAGCGCCCACAGCGGCCGGTTGCGCATCATCGAGGTCGGGTCCGCCAGGAAATGAATCCGCGGCTCGGCCGGAAACAGAAGCAGCAGGCTCACCGCATCCATCCAGCCGAGGTGGTTGCAGATCAGGACGTATGCGCTGTCGGGGATGTGCGCCCGGCCGTGCACGTCAAATCGGAAGATCAGGTGGAACAAAGGACGCGCAAGCGCTCGCACGATGCGAAAGACAGGGGTCGCTCTGCGCCCGACTGGGAGCATGTCGGCGCCTGGAACGTCGCCGCCCTTGACCCCTGTTGAGGGCTCAAAGCAAAGCGCCTCCCAGTCGCCGTCAAGACTCATCTCTTCCGTGTCGGTGAATCCCGCGGCGTGAAGGACGCCCCATCCATGGTTCCGGCTCAGATCTTCGCCGGCCTTCGGGTAGCTCACCCACAGGCTTCCGCCCGGCTTCATCGCGCGGAGAGCAGCGGGGAATTCGCGCTCCAGCTCGGCGCGGTTGCGCGCGAAGACCAGCACGACGTCGGCCGGCCCCGAACCATCGACGTCTGTCATGAGTGAGTAGCCGGGTGGAGAATTCATCACGACCAGGCTCTGGCCGGGCGCGAGCTTCAGCGGCGACGTCACTGGGTCGGAAACGGTGATTGCCACCAGTACGGCAGGTCGTCCACCTCGATAGCGACCACCCACTTGACCCACCAGAAGCCGCGGCGGTCCGGGGCGACCAGACGGGCGGGGAACCCATGACCCGTATCGAGCTGACCGTCGCCAAAGCGGGTCGCAAGCAGCAGCCGATCCGCTTCCTCGATTGGAAACCTGCGGTCGTAACCAGTGCTCGAAACCACTCGAATGCTCGCGCCGTCCAACCCGGCGATGAGGCGATCGACTCGCGCGCCCGCCCACTCCTGCGTCGAATAGAAGCCCCCGGTGCAGTCGAGCGTGGCGGTCAGCCGGTCGTCATACCCCGCCACCTGGTCGTAGCTCATGTCGCGTTCAGCGACCCGAAGCGTCCACTGGCGCGCCTCGAGTCGTGGAATGGCGTCGAACATCCACGAGCTAACCGGCATCAGTTCGGGCTGGAACGAGCCCGCCTCGTAGGAGCCGGTGAACCGTCTCCCCGCCCCAGGCAGCCCGGTGGCTCGCGCCGCCAGCTCGGTCGCGCCGTAGGCCGCGGCGGCGCCGGCGAGTATGACTCCACCTCGGAGGAAGTTGCGGCGCGAGAAGTCTGCGCCGCGCATCCGGATCGGACGGGCGACGACATGCCAGATGGCGAGCGGAACGGCTGCCAGCGCGGCACCGACGTGGACCTCCATCGCCGACAGAGGTCCGACGGAGACCATCGCCCCGGTCGAGTGCGCCAGGCCGGCCGCCACAGATATAAGGACGAGGGCGCCGAGGAGGATCGAGGCCCAGCTTCCCGGCCTGCCCCGCCGCATCCCGCGCCGCGCGATCATCGACTTCCACGGCAGAAGCAGCAGGATCGCGACGCCGCCCGTGGCGTGCAGGACGAGCGTCCAGCGAGCCGGAGCCGTCGCGAGCGCGAAAGCCAGCCAGCCCGTGAGGAACGCGACACTCAGGAGGACCAGCAGTACGAGGTTCGTGCGCGCGCCCAGGCGCGTCGGCAAACGGGCACTGACCGGCATGAACACAGTGTGCTCCGGCCGTCAGAATCCGGAGGTCGCTCATCGGCGACCTCCGGACCAAGGGGCGAGCGAGCTAGATACCCAGGCTTGCCCTGCTGATGGCGCCGAGCACCTGTTGCTGGTAGTAGAGCTGGGTTCCGTCGTCGGCGCGGACGCCTGACGGGTAGTGGGTCGACACGGACAGCGTGTAGACGTTGCCAGACGAGATGGCAAGCCCGAAGTAGTCGCCGATGAACGAGTTTCGGCACGGGTCGTTGTGCGAGGCGCATGCCATCTGGCCGAGTCCGCCGAGCCTTTGCAGGTCGGTCGTAGTGCCATCTGAGTTGACCAGCAGGCCAGGTTGCTGCGGATCCCAGGTGAAGTTCGATGCGCGGACGTTCGGCCCCACGGCCACGGCGCCCGCGCCGGCGTCCCTGAACGGCTGCACCGAAACATCGATGCAGAAGTTGGACCGACCTCGATCCTGCGGAATGATGCTGGCGTCCGTCGGGCAAGTCGCGCGGCGGTCGTAGAAGGCCACCGCCACAGCGCCGCCTGGTCCGGCGGCGACCGCGGGCTGGAAGTGGTCCGCCACATTGCCGGTGGCGACGTCGTCATTCACGGCGACCGGCTGGCTCCACGTCTGACCGCCGTTCGTCGATTGGACGAAGAAAACGTTGTACTGGGTGCCGTTGAAGTCGTTGTAGGCGAGGTAGAGATGGCCGGGGAGGTCTGGCGAGACCGCAAACGCGAAATTGATGCCGTCGCGGAATGTGGTGTTGGTCACCCTCGTCGTGCCGATGGTCCTGCCGCTGCCGGCTTTGACGGGCGTGCTGAATGTGTTGCCATCGTCGGAAGACCGGGTGACCAAAAAGTCCGCCTCGTTGGTCTTCACGCCGATGTTGGTGTAGGCGACGTAGAGATCGCCATTAGGGTCGACCGCGGGCTGGCTGAACTGGTTTCGCTGCTGGTCGACCGAAGCCGACACGATGGTCGTCGCCTTCGAGAACGTAACGCCGCGATCGGTGGAAGTTGCCTCGCGCAGCTTCACCGTGCTGCCGACGTTGCCGTCGACGATGTCCCACGTCGCGTACACGTGATCCTGGAACCGGTTCCCCGGATAGTGGTTGACCGCGACCCACTGCTTGTCCTCGACGTGCCCGAGCTGCGTCGAGCTGGCCATGGGTACCTGCTCCAATGCCTGTCCTCCATTGCCCGTGACCCAGTGCGCGCCGAGATCGTCGCTGAACGAGACCGTGATCTCACCGTTTGGATGCAGCTTCGTCCAGAAAGCCTGGAATGGAAGCATGGTCTGGTACACGCGGCCCCTGGTGTCGAAACCGACGTTCGGGTCGGTGCTGTTCGTCCAGCTTGGCGGCATGTTCTGGTTCAGCACGCCAGGGGTGGTTTCGGTCGTCGAGCAGTCGTAGCCCTGGACGATGTTGTTGCTGTGTGCCGAGCCGTTGATGTTGTAGCTGCCGACGTAGAAGTTGTAGTTGGTCGAGAACTTGTCGAAGAAAAACTTGGACGTGCCGACGATCTGCTCGGTCCCGGGCATGACCGCCAGCTCCGACTCCGAATGGTTGGCGTTGAAGTTGTTTGGGCTCGGGCCGACACATCCGCCCGCGGCTGGAGGAAGCTCGGCGTAGCCTCCCCCGCTGGTCGGCGTGCTGACCACCATGTTGATCGCCGTGACCCGAGAGGACCACAGCGAACCAGAACCCGCTGTCCCGGCCGGCCACAGCGCGATGACAGCACCGGCTGTAACGCCTAGAGCTTTCAGCTTCACCTATTCACCCCCCTGAGAAACGCGGCCGAACCATCACAAAATAGCCCATCAAAAGGACTGTGGGCGTTCGGTCTCGGAGGCCGCGGAGAGGCGCGCGACCAGGTCCGGGCCGATCGCGATCTGCAGGACCTGTTCCATCACGACCGCCCAGCCATGGATGAAGTACCGCCAGCCGTCCTCGACGTGGAGGCCGCGCGACTCCGCCTGGCGCCGAGCCTGCTGCAGGAACTGCAGCTCACCGCGATAGTTGAACTCCCACGCGTAGCCGCCCTCGGGAAAAACGGCCGCATCCGTGATCGGCGAGCCGGGACGGTCCTTGCCCATACCCGTGGCGTTGATGACGAGCGACCCGGGCCTCAGCTTCTCGATGAGACGGTCGTTGACCGCGGGGTCGCTGTTCTCGACGTATGCGATGTCGAGAGTCGGCTGGAGCCTGGCGTGGATCTTTCGCATCGCCTGCAGCCTGCCCGCCGTGCGGTTGACGACAGTGATGCGGGCTGCGAGCCCGCGCCGCAGCAGGTGGACCGTGACCGCGACCGCCGATCCGCCTCCGCCCAGGCACAGCACCTCGCGCGGCTCTGACTGGGGCCAGAACTCAGCGAGAGCGCGGCCGGAAGATATCGGGTCGGTCGCCCCGGCGACGAGCTTTCCGTCGCGCTTGTAGAGGCTCGATGCCTCCGCGCACAGCTCAGCGTTCTCATCGATGTCGTCGAACTGATCGCGGCAAGCCTCGAACAGGTCCACCTTGTGCGTTGTGACCAATCCGCCGAGCTCGCGCGGCCCGGTCTTGATCCTTTCGACGACCGCTCGATAACGGCTGGGATCCGCGTGGAGCGGCAGATCGACGCCCACCAACTGCACGTCGCGAATGCCGAGCACCTTCGCCCACGCCGGGAACAGCCGCACCGCCGCGGACTGCTTCGTGGTGACGCCTACGAACGTGAAGTTGTCGGCCGTCGCTAGTCGCGGCCGAGCACGCGCGTGTAGGCGGCGGCCAGGAACACGATGATGGCCCCATAGAGGATCTGTTTGACGGCGTCAGGCACATCGAGCAGCGTGAGCACGCTGTTCAGGACGGTGAGGATCAGCGCCCCCACGATGGTTCCGGCGTAGGTCCCGCTGCCCCCTATGATCGACGTGCCGCCGATGACGACCGCGGCGACTGAAGGCAGCAGGAGGATGGTGGCCAGGCCGAGGTCCGCGGCGTTTACGGTGCCGGCTAGAACGAGCCCGGCGACGGCGCTGAGCAGTCCGCACGCGGTGTAGTTCGCGAGCAGCACCTGCCACGAGCGCACTCCCGCCAGACGCGTTGCTTCGGCGTTGTCGCCGACCGCGTACAGCAACCTCCCGAAACCTGTGCCGCGCAGGCCGGCGATCAGCAGTGCGGCCATGCCGCCCCACAGGAACAGGCTCACCGGGATGTAGCCGAGGACCGTGCCCGAGCCGAGCGTGTGGATCACTTCCGGAACGCTTGGCACGCCCCGCGCGCGATCGGACTGTCCGTATACGTTGAGACTTCCGGTGACGACAAGGCCCATGGCGAGGGTCATGATCAGCGGCTGCACCTTGAAGACCGCGACCCCGACGCCATTGATCAAGCCGACCGCAACGCCGACGAGCAATCCCAGCACGATGGCGCGCGTCACTCCGTGAGGAGACTGGCTGGCCATGATGTACGCCGCCGCCGTGGCAACGTTGGCCACCGACAGGTCGATGCCGCCGGTGATGACAACCAGCGTCTGGCCGGCCGCGAGAATGCCGAGAGGCGCCGCGAACTCGAGGATGTTGGACACCCAGTTCGCGTTGACGGCGCCGGGCCGAATGATCTCGATCAGGCCCGCAAGGGCGACGAGCAGCACGATCAGGACAAGGATCGAACGCTCCTGCACGACACGAATCGCAGTCGTGACGCGGGCGCTCATGCTCGCCTCAGCACGGCGCCGAGACCGCCGATCATGACGACCAGCACGATCAGCACGCCCTGGATCATCTGGCCGTAGTTGGGGTCGATGCCGAGGTAGATGAGAACCGCGGGTATGAGCGACACGATGTAGGCGGCGGCGATCGGGCCCAGCATGCCGCCGCGGCCGCCGGCCAGGCTGACGCCTCCGAGCACGATGGCCGAGATGGCGCTCAGCGTATAGAGCGTGCCGGCGAGCGGTGTGCCCACTCCGGTCGTCATCGAGAGCGCCAGTCCTCCGCACGCGGCGAAGAAGCCGCCTACCGCGTATGCCAGCACTCGCGTCCAGCCGAGGTTCACGCCCGATCGGAACGCGGCATTGCGGTCGCTGCCGACCGCGTAGATGCTCAGTCCGGCCCGGCTCCGGCGCAGAGGGATCCATACCAGCGGGATCACGAGCAACAGCAGCAGCGCATTCGGCACCCAGGGCGAGATCGCCGAGCCCTGGGCCAGATTCTGAAAATCGACTGGGATTCCCGGCGTCGGCCTGGCGAGCACCAGCAGGGCGGCGCCGGCCCAGATGAAGGATGTGGCGAGCGTGATCACGATGTCCGGGACCCGAGTGACGACGATGATCGCGCCGTTGAGCGCGCCGGCGAGCGTGACTACGACCAGGACGATCAGCGCCACGCCGATGGAATAGGTGAGGTCGTGGCCGACCATGGCGCGAAGGGACAGCACGTTGGCCAGCGCCATCAGTGGCCCGATCGAGAGGTCGATGCCGCCGCTCAGGACGATGACCGTCTCCGCCGCCGCGGCGAGCGTCAGCGGGAGGGCGGCGAGGGTCAGCGTGTTCCACTCGAACGAGCCGTAGTCGGGCTTGATGATCAGGGTGACGACCATCGACAGAACAAACAGCAGATAGACGGCGGCGGTCCAGCCGTAACGTCGCACCGCGCGACCGAGATCCAGGCCGGCAGGGCGCAACAGCTGAGCGTTTGCCGACGTCGCCACTAAGTGCCTTCCTCGAGCTGCTGCTCGGCCTCGAGCTCCTGCTCGGCTTCTGCCTCCGAGTGCAGTCCATGCGCGGCGCGAAGCAGCGCCTGCTCGTCTGCATCGGCGGCAGACATCTCGTCGACGAGCTTGCCGCCAAAAAGAACGATCACGCGACTGGTTGCGAGCTGGATCTCGGGCAGCTCGGAGGTGAACAGCAGCACCGCCGAGCCCTGCGCGGCCAGCTCCTTGATCAGTCCGTAGATCTGTCGTTTGGTGCCGATGTCGATGCCGCGGGTCGGGTCGAAGCAAAGCAGGGTGCGGAATCCGCCGACCAGCCACCTCGCGATGCCGACCTTCTGCTGATTGCCACCGGACAGACGGCGCACCTCGGACTGAACCCGGGTGTCGATCTGCAAACGCCTTACCGCGGACTGGACGCGCCGCCTCTCGCTTCGCGGGTTGATGGGACCCCAGCGCGCGATGCGGTTGACCAGCGGGAGCGCGATGTTTTCCCGAACCGACCTCTGGCGGAGCAGCGACTGCATGCGGTCGGCGGGAATGAGCACCATGCCGGCACGGATGGCGTCCGCCGGATGGCGAAATGAGCGCGCCTTGCCGCCGACGACGATCCGCCCCGATTCCGGTCTGCGCACTCCGGCCAGGCAGTCGAAGAGCTCCTGCTGCCCCTGGCCCTCGAGTGCCGCCACGCCCAGCACCTCGCCGAAATGGAGCGAGAGGCTCACACCGCTGAGAATGCCGAGCTTCAGGTCGCGCACCTCGACCGCGACTGATCCGATCGCGGGCTCGGTGGGAGACGCGGCCTCGGCCGCGACCTCGTCCGCGACCGGGCCGAGCATCAGCTTGACGATCCGCTCTTCCCCACCCTGCGCCGGCTCGACGACGCCCACGGTGCCGCCGTCGCGCAGCACGGTCGCGCGGTCGCACAGCGCGGACACCTCCGCAAGACGGTGCGAGATGAAGATCACGGAGCGGCCATTGGCGCGCAGCTGACGCGCGACGTTGAACACGCGCAGGGTGAGATCCGCGGGGAGCGACGCCGTGACCTCGTCGAGCAGCAATAGCTGTGGGTGGATCGCGAGCGCGCGCGCCAGTTCGAGCAGGCTGAGCGTCGGTCGCGCCAGCTCGCGCGGCAGGGCCTGGAGGTCGAAGCCGGCGAGGCCGAGCTCGCCGAGCTGACGCCGGAACTCGGTGATCGGCGTGGCCGTGAGCTTGAGATTCTGCAGCACCGTCAGGTCCGGCAGCAGCGAGGGGTCCTGGTAGACGCAGGTCAGGCCCGCCTTTCGCGCTTCGGCCGTCGAGTGAAACGAGCGAGGCTGGCCACCGAGCGTCATCGACCCCGCGTCCGCGTCCAGCGCGCCGGTGAGGATCTTCACCAGCGTGCTCTTGCCTGCGCCGTTCGCACCCATGAGCGCGTGGATCTCGCCGGTCCTCACGCTGAGGTCCGCCGAGCGCAATGCGACGACGGGGCCGAAGTGCTTGACGAGCCCGCGCGCCTCGAGGAGTGCCGCCGACTCGGTTACCGAGGTGTCTTCAGGAATCGCTGCCATAAAAACAGAGGGGCGAGGGCTGGATGCCCTCGCCCTTAGCGCTGCAGATTAGCTCGGACCCTGGCAGGAGATCAGGTCCTGCTTGCTGTAGGTGGTGTATGGC
>DATEGL010000300.1:0-5884 GCA_035280145.1 Candidatus Dormiibacterota bacterium
GGGAGCAATGACCGGGCCGCCGCGGAGAAGGTGGCGGCGCTCTACGCCCCGTTGGCGGCGCCGGTGCTGATCACGCCCAACATCTACACGGCGGAGATGGTGAAGTACGCGTCCAATGCCTTCCTCGCGACTCGGATCTCATTCATCAATGAGATTGCGTGGATCAGCGAACGGGTGGGAGCCGACGCCAAGCTGGTCGCCGAAGGGATGGGACTGGACAAACGCATCGGCTCGAGCTACCTGGATGCAGGCATTGGCTGGGGCGGTTCATGTTTTCCAAAGGATGTGGCCGCGCTCACGGCCGTCGCCGAGCGGTTCAACTATCATCCCGAGCTTTTGCATGCGGTGATGGAGATCAACCGCGACCAGCGCATGCTGGTCGTCGACCTTCTTCGTGAAGCGCTTGAAGAGCTTCCAGGTCGCGTGATCGGTCTCCTCGGCCTCGCCTTCAAGCCCAACACCGACGACATGCGCGAGGCGCCGAGCGTCGACATCGCCAAAGTGCTCTTGGCCGCGGGCGCCGAGGTGCGGGCTTACGATCCCGCGGCCATGGAGCGTTCGAAGATGCTGCTGCCCGCCGTGCAGTACCGCCGCGACGCCTACGAGGTCGCTGCAGCCGCCGATGCCATCGTGTTGGTGACGGAGTGGAACGAATTTCGGCACCTGGACATGTCGCGTATCAAGAAGTCGATGCGCCGGCCCGTGATCATCGACGGGCGCAATATCTATGACCCGGATTTGATGCGAAAGCTCGGTTTCACCTACCGCGGCATTGGCCGGGACTAGCTCCGCCCAGAAACCGAGAGCAGTCGTCTCCGGCGGCGCCGGCTTCATAGGCTCCCACCTGTGCGACGCCCTGCTTGCGCGCGGAATGCGAGTCCTCGCGATCGACAACTTCATCACGGGCTCGCCCGACAACTTGCGGCACCTGAGCGGCAATCCCGACTTCGAATTCCGGCAGGCCGACGTCAATCACGGCGTGTTCATCGGTGGCGACGTGCGCTACGTCCTCCACTTCGCATCGCCGGCATCACCGCCGCAGTACGACTCCAACCCGATTCACACCTTGAAGGTCGGGACGGTCGGCACGATGAACATGCTTGGCCTCGCCAGGGCGAAGGAGGCAACCTTCCTGCTCGCGTCGACCTCGGAGGTCTATGGCGATCCATTGGTGCATCCCCAACCTGAGAGCTACTGGGGCAACGTGAACCCGATCGGGCCGCGCGGCTGTTACGACGAGGCGAAACGCTGTGCCGAAGCATTCGCGATGGCCTACCACCGAACACACCAGGTGGATACGCGCATCGTGCGCATCTTCAACACCCACGGCCCGCGCATGCAGGTCCAGGACGGGCGTGCGGTGCCGAATTTCATGGCGCAGGCCATCCGCGGGCAACCGCTGACGGTTTATGGCGACGGCACGCAGACCCGCAGCATCTGCTACGTGTCGGATCTGGTGAGGGGAGTGCTTGCTGCGCTCGACCGTGGCGACGAGCTTCCGGTCAACATCGGCAACCCGGAGGAGGTGACCGTGCTCGAGCTGGCCGAGACCATCATCCGGCTCGCGAGGTCGAACAGCAAGATTGCGCATCGTGACCTGCCGGTCGACGATCCCAAGCAGCGCCGGCCCGACATCACCCGCGCCCGGGAGACTCTGGACTGGCAGCCCGAGGTGGGGCTGGAACACGGCCTGCGCCAAACTCTTGAATACTTTCAGGCCGTGCTATGACGACGCCCGAACAGCTCAAGCAGTTCGTCCGCGATGTGCCCGACTACCCGCAGAAGGGCGTGATGTTCCGCGACATCACGCCGCTGCTCGGCGACAAGGAGGTCTTTGCCGAGGTGGTCGAGAGAATGTCGGCCGCGTGGGAGAAGGAGCCGCCGGACCTGGTGGCGGGGATCGAGGCGCGCGGGTTCATCCCCGGCGCGGCCATTGCAGTCAAACTCGGCGCAGGCTTTGTGCCCATCCGCAAGACGGGCAAGCTGCCCTGGTCGACGGTAACCGAGACGTACGATCTCGAGTACGGCACGGATTCGCTGGAGGTTCACTCGGACGCCGTCATGCCCGGTCAGAGAGTCCTGATAGTGGATGATGTGCTGGCGACCGGCGGCACGGCGTCGGCGGCCGTCCGGCTGATCCGCAAGCTCGGCGCCGACGTCGTGGGCGTGCAGGTATTGATCGAGCTCACCTATCTGGACGGCCGGCAAAGGCTGAGCGACGTCAGACTGGTGAGCGAGATCACGTACTAAGGGTTCAGGAGAGGAATGTGAAAGTCGGCTCGAGAGGCAGCGACATTAAGGACTCGAACCTTGCCGCGCAGGGCCAGGACCTCGTGGATTGGGCGGCGCGCGAGATGAAGGTCCTGAGCCTGATCCGCGAAAGGTTCACGAAAGAGCAGCCGCTGAAAGGCCTTCGCGTCGCCGCGTGCCTCCACGTCACCAGCGAAACCGCCAACCTGATGCTGACCTTGAAAGCGGGCGGCGCTGACATCGCACTGTGCGCCTCGAATCCGCTTTCTACCAATGACGCGGTCGCAGCTGCGCTTGCTTCACTGCACGGCATCAAGACTTACGCGATCCGAGGCGAGGACAACGACATTTACTACCAGCACATCGAAGCCGCACTCGATCACCACCCGCAGCTGACGATGGACGACGGTGCGGACCTCGTTTCGGTGCTACACAAGTCACGCCGCGACCAGCTGCCGGAGGTCATGGGCGGCACCGAGGAGACGACCACCGGCGTTATCCGCCTGCGCGCGATGTCCGAGCACGGCGTACTGGCTTATCCGATCGTCGCTGTCAACGAAGCCGACACGAAGCACATGTTCGACAACCGGTACGGCACTGGCCAGTCGACCATCGACGGGATCATCCGGTCGACCAACGTGCTTCTGGCAGGCAAGACGTTCGTCGTCGCCGGCTATGGCTGGGTAGGTCGCGGCCTCGCCTCCAGGGCCAAGGGCCACGGCGCCGACGTTGTGGTGACCGAGGTTGATTCGGTGAAGGCGCTGGAGGCGGCGATGGACGGCTTCCGGGTCATGAAGATGGACGACGCCGCGCGCGAGGGCGACATCTTCGTCACCGTTACCGGCGACGTCAACGTCCTCGACCGTAAGCACTTCGCGGTGATGAAGGATGGCGCGATCCTGGCCAACTCCGGCCACTTCAATTCCGAGATCAACCTCAAAGCACTCGACGAGCTGGCCACCGGGGTCCGGCAGGTACGACCTTCAGTGCAGGAATACAGGCTCAGTGATGGGCGGCGGCTCCACCTGCTCGGCGAAGGCCGGCTGATCAACCTTGCAGGCGCTGAGGGTCATCCCGCGGCGGTCATGGACATGAGCTTCGCCAACCAGGCATTGTGCGCCGAGTACATCGCGAAGAACGCCGGCTCGCTCGAGCGGAAGGTCTACGACGTGCCCGCCGAGATCGACTCGGAGGTCGCGCGGTTGAAGCTGCAGGCGATGGGGATCGCCATCGACGCGCTGACCGAAGAGCAGCGCCGCTATCTTTCTTCCTGGGAAGAGGGCACCTAACCTAGGCACCAGATGTTTGGGTCCGCTCGGCGCACCTGGGTGCTGGGCGGTGGCGGCGCCAGGGGAGCAGCGCAGGTCGGGGTGCTGCAAGCGCTGTTCGAGGCCAACATCGAGGCTCCCGCCTCGGTCGTCGGCACGAGCGTCGGGGCGCTGAACGGCGCGTCGATCGCCGCGTACCCCTCACTGGCCGGCACGATGATGCTTCGCGAGGTCTGGATGTCGAGGCCCGCGCTGAGCGTCTTCCAGGCCCATCCCTTCGGGCTGCTCGTGTCGAGCCTCCGCCGCGACCAGCTCAGCGCGTTTCCACAGCAGAACGTCCGGCGTCTGATCGATCGCGCGCAGGCGCTGACGGGCATCACGACCTTCGAGCAGCTCCGCGTCCCGTTGGCGGTCGTGGCAACGGACGTCAACGCGGGCAGGCCGACAGTGTTTCGCTCCGGTGATCTGACGCCCGCCCTGCTGGCATCGACTGCGATCCCAGGCGTGTTCCCGATGGTCACCATCAACGAGCGCGAGCACCTGGATGGAGGCGTTGTCGAGAACACGCCGCTGAACATCGCCGTGGATGACGGGGCGAAGGAAGTCCTCGCGATCAGCCTCATGGCCGGAGGCGAGTACGAGCGTTCGCCGACTGGCTTCGCGGAGCTGTTCGCGCGCACCCTCCAACTCTCGCTCCACCACCAGATGCTCAGCGACTACGAGCGGCTTCGCGAGAGGTGCCGGATCATTGTCTTCTGCCCCGTCACGGCGCCGGCCGCGACGTGGGAGATGAAGCGCGAGCACGTCGAGGCGGTGATGGAGCAGGCTCGGGCGTCCATGGCAGCGCTCCTGCAAGCCCGTGGCTCCCGGCTGTTCCGGCACTCGGGCATCCATTACCTGCGACTCGACCGGGCGGGGTAGGATTCTCCGAGTCCCAGAGGGATGAACCTGGCGTTTGGGGCCTGGCCCAGTCGGTGGCCCGGCCTTGCCGGCGCGGGAGATTTCAAAGGAGGACCGTGCTGTGCCGTCACTATTCACGTCCGAGTCCGTCACGGAAGGCCACCCGGACAAGCTGGCCGACCAGATCTCCGACGCCATCCTCGACGCTATCCTGGCCAAGGACCCGCTGGCCCGCGTAGCCTGCGAGGCAATCGTCACCACCGGCCTGGTGATCGTCGTGGGCGAGATCACCACCGACTGTTACGTCGACATCCCTCGCATCATCCGGCACACGGTGCGCGAGGTCGGCTACACCCGGGCCAAGTACGGCTTCGACGCCGAAACCTGCGGCATCGTGGTGAGCATCGACGAGCAGTCGCCTGACATCGCGCAGGGCGTCGATGTCGGCGGTGCCGGAGACTCGGGGATGATGTTCGGCTTCGCTTGCGACGAGACCCCGGAGCTCATGCCCGTGCCGATCGTTCTGGCCCACCGCCTGGCGCGCAAGCTCGCCGAGGTCCGCCGCAACAAGACGCTCAACTACCTGCGCCCGGACGGAAAGGTGCAGGTGACCGTGCGCTACGGGGACGACGGCCGGCCCGAAGTCGTCGACAACGTGGTGGTGTCCACGCAGCATCACGACGAGATCGATACCGAGCAGCTGCGGTCCGACATCAACGAGCTCGTCATCGACGCGGTCGTGCCCGCCGAGCTGCGCGACGGCTCGGTGCGTGCCTTCATCAACCCTACGGGCCGGTTCGTTATCGGCGGACCCGTCGCCGACGCCGGCCTGACCGGTCGGAAGATCATGGTCGACACCTATGGCGGCTACGCCCGGCACGGCGGCGGGTGCTTCTCCGGCAAGGACCCGACCAAGGTCGACCGCGCGGGCGCGTACGGCGCGCGGCACGTGGCGAAGAACATCGTCGCCGCCGGCCTCGCCTCGAGATGCGAGCTTCAGGTTTCCTATGCGATCGGCGTCGTGAAACCAGTCGCGATCCGCGTCGACACCTTCGGCACAGGCAAGGTCCCGGATTCGACGATCGCCACCGCCGTGAGCAGGCTGTTCGACCTGAGCCCACTGGGCATCATCAAGGAGCTCAACCTGCGGCGACCGCTGTTCCGCCAGACGGCCGTGTACGGCCACTTCGGCCGAACAGACATCGACGCCCCGTGGGAATCGACCGCCCGCGCCAAAGAGCTTGCCGAAGAGCTGAGTTGAAAACGGTCGCGGTCATTCCCGCCGGCGGCGCCGGCACCCGGCTGTGGCCTCGCTCGCGGCGCTCGACGCCGAAGCACGTGCTCCCGTTCGCAGACCGCGGACGCCCTTTGCTCCGCGCCACCTACGACCGCGCCCGGGCGGTGGCTGACGAGGTGTTCGTGCTCACGGAGACGAGGCAGCGCGACATCATCGGATCGGTTCTCCC
>DATEGL010000301.1:0-3748 GCA_035280145.1 Candidatus Dormiibacterota bacterium
GCTGCCGCCTCCCCCGCCGCCGGCTGCGTCTTACGTGCAGACGCGGCTCGTGCCGATCGGCGGAGATCGGGCGTTCCTTTACGTCGCGGGTCAGGTCTCGCGCGACGGTGATCGACTCCTGACCGGTCGCTGCCCCGACGATGTCTCCGTCGAAGAGGCGACAGCGCGCGCGCGCCTGACCGCCCTCAACGTCCTGGCGCAGATCGAGGCAGTGGTCGGCCTGGATCACGTCGAGCAGATCTCTCAGGTGATGGGATTTGTGCTGTCCGCCGAGGGATTCGGCGACCAGCCGAAGGTGATGAACGGTGCGTCTGAGCTCCTCGTTGAGGTCCTGGGCGCGGCCGGCAAGCACACGCGCGCCGCGCTCGGGACCAGCGCGCTGCCCTCATCGGTGACAGTCGAGATCACGGCGGTGGCGGTTGTCCGCACCGGCTGACAGAGCGCATTCGGGTGCGTAGGCCCGGCGCACTCCTCGTCGGCAGCGTCGTCTATCTCTCGACGATCTTCGGGGTGATGCTGTGGCGCGGCATCTCGATCGAGCCCGAATGGGTGCTGCTCGCGCTGCTCGTGATCGCCATCGCGCTCGGACGCGGCGTTGCGTTTCTCGCCGACTGGGGACCGTTCTTGCTGCTTTTCTTCGGCTATGAGGCGATGCGCGGATTTGCCGCGAAGACGGGCTTCGCCCCACACGACCTGTCCGGCCTTGAGCGCGCCGTTTTTGGCAGCACTCTGCCAACTGTGGCGCTGCAGAACGCGTTCTACCGACCTGGCGTTGTCAGCCCCCAGGACGTGGTCGCGATGTTCTTCTACTTCATGCACTTTCCGCTGCCGATCCTGGTCGGCTTCGTCTTCTGGCTGAACAGCCGCGAGCACTACCGCCGCTTCATCGCAGCGCTTCTCCTGATGTGCCTCATCGCCTTCGTCACCTACCTGTTCTGGCCCAGCGCTCCGCCCTGGTGGCAGGAGCCGAAGTCGGTGGTGAAGATCATCAACCGCACCGTAGAGGTGCTCTGGGGCAACCAGTACTACGTCTCGGCGATCTATCACAGCTTCAACCCGAATCAGTTCGCTGCATTCCCGTCGCTTCACGCGGCGTTTCCAGCGCTCGCCGCCGCGTACGCGTGGCATCGATACCGCCTGCTGAGCATCGGTCTGTTCGTGTGGACCGCAGCGGTGCTGGCATCGATCGTCTATCTGGGCGAGCACTACGTCGTCGATGCGTTGGCGGGCTACGTTTATGTGGCCGCGGCAGCGCTCCTGGTCGAGGGGTTCCTCCGCTGGAGGAGAAGCCGGGTCCCTACGCCTGCCAGACCTTCCGCATGATCGTCCGGGCGAGCTTGTCGGGATCGTGGTGCGAGGGGATTTTCACGTTGACGACGTCGGCAGGTATGAAGCGAACCTCGGGGTGCTTGGTGGTGTCCTGCGAGTTGTAGATCACCAGCTCCTGACCACCGGTCGGTGCATGAGCGGTGTTCGAGTTGACCAGCACGAAGTCGAACAGGTTCGCGCCTACATGGTCGTGGATCACGCGCAAGTAGTCGTCGACTGCGTATCCCTCTGTTTCCCCGCGCTGCGCCGCAAGGTTGCAGATGTAGAGCTTCAGCGCCGGCGACGCCTTGATCGCCTCGACCATTCCGTCAACGAGCAGGTTTGGCATGATCGAGGTGTAGAGCGACCCAGGCCCGACGATGATGATCTCGGCGTTCAGGATCGCCTGCGCGGCTTCTGGGTTGACCTGCACTCCGTCCGGCTTCAGGAAGACGTGACCGATCGGTGAGTTCTGCTTGGGGATTTTCGACTCGCCTTCCACGATGCCGCCGTTGATGGACGCGACAAGCGTCACGTCCTGTAGCGTCGACGGAACGATCGTGCCCTTGACCGCCAGGACCTTGCCCGACTCGCGCAGGGCTTGTTCGAAGTTTCCGGTGACGTCGGCCATGGCCATGATGAAGAGGTTGCCGAAGGCGTGGCCGTCGAGAGATCCCTCCTTGAAGCGGTGGTCGAAAAGCTGCTTCATCAGCGGCTCAGCGTCTGCAAGCGCGATGAGGCACTGTCGAAAATCGCCGGGCGGCAAGATTCGATACTCGTCGCGCAGCCGGCCTGACGATCCACCGTCGTCCGCCACCGTGACGATTGCGGACAGGTTGGACGTGTAGGTCTTGAGGCCGCGCAGCAGCGAGCTGAGGCCGGTGCCACCGCCGATGGCTACGACGCGTGGCCCTCGCCCGCGCAAACGAAACGCGTGGATCATCTCGACGACGCTGCTCGTGCTGTTCCCGGGAAGGAATGGGCCGAGAATCGACTGCGTGAGCTTCAGGTAGCTCAGCAGCAGAAGCCCCACGCCGAAGATGCCGAACGTGATGGCGCGCGCCCAGTACGGCAGGAACTGCAGGGTGAAGTAGTAGAAAATCAACGGCAGGTGCGCTGTCTGATAGATCTCTTTCAGGGCGTAGGCGACACCGAGCACCAGCACCAGCTCCGAGAACATCAACAGCAGGAGCCAGCGCTTGATCTGGATCCCAGGCGTCAGCCAGCGAAGCCACCGCGCGCTCGAAGGAAGCCTGCTGGCCATCTACCCCGCCTGCATCAACGCATGGAAAACGTGCAAGGTTACCGTGGTACTACGCTTCCCTGAAGTATGCGGACTTTGCGCCGGATGCGTCGGCTGGTCAGATTCGTGACGTTTGGGCTGGTGGCGGCGGCGATCGCTACCGAGCTGGCCAAACCGGCTCTAGAACGCACATGGCAGGGCAAGGTATTTGGGATTGTTCCATATGACTTCAGGCCGCCGACGTGGGAGCGGATTCGCGACGCGTACTGGAACCCGGAATCCGACCGCCTTTTCAGCGACCGAGTCTTCGGCGTGGGCTGGGCGCTGAATCTGTATCGAGCGAAAACGATTCTGGAGGAAGCATTCCGCGGCCTGATGGGGACGCAGGAGGCAACCCCGATCCGGATGTCAGTCCAGACCGGAGGCTCAGCAGAGCCCACCGACGTGTTCCTGGAGCGGGAGTAAGCCCCCGGACTCGCGTCCCTACAATGGTTCGCCCGGCCGCGCCTTCGAGCGGAATTGGGGAGTGGCGCAACGGTAGCGCAGCTGACTCTGGATCAGAAGGTTGAAGGTTCGAATCCTTCCTCCCCAGCCAACTTTACGTTGCGCTTGCGACCCGCTCGCCTACTACATATAGCCCGCGTGAACCAATCAGCCTCCTGGGATCAGACGCGGAGCTACCGCGTAATCCATGAATCAGATGCGCTACCAGCCGATCAATGGCATCTTGCAGCCGCACGTGCAGCACATGAACGACCCTCCTACTAACTAAAGGTTTGCCAGAACGAACCGCCAGCCGCACCCAGACGCCGATGAAGAATGGAAAGGAGCCGGCGGTGGTGTCGGGTCAGATCCATTACTTCATCCGGCAGCTCACGCCAATGCGCCCGAAGACGCTCGCCTGACGCGATGTGGGCCGGTCCAGTTTGGACAGGCCCCGATGCTGTGCCCAGTGACTCGTCAACTGTCGTAATGGGACCAGCTCCGATTCAAGCCGGCCACCAGGGTGGTGTTTGGATCGGGCCGGCCAGAACCAAAACCCCAAGGCCGATCAGCCAGTATCCGAGAACCTTGACCACGCTTGCCCCCCAGGGCGTGACCTCCCAGACCATGAACAGCGTGATGGCTCCCATGACGCTCAGGTTGCCGGCCCCGAGCGCAAACGCAAGGAGCATCAGGCCCCAGCTCGAACCCAGG